>JAFAZL010000254.1 GCA_019239815.1 Acidobacteriota bacterium | reverse complement strand
ACGTTGGGGCAGGAGATGTTGAGTTCATAGCCAGCGAGACCCTCGGCGTCTTCGAGGATTCGGATGACCTCGACGTAGTCTTCGAGGGTGTAACCGAAGACGTTGGTGATTACCGGCGTATCGTATTTTCGTAGTACGGGCAGTTTTTCCGCGACAAAGGCGCGAACACCGATATTTTGCAGGCCGATCGCGTTGAGCATGCCGGAGGCGGTTTCCACGACTCGGGGAGCAGGCGCGCCGTCGATGGGTTCGCGGGAGAGGCCTTTGACGACGAAAGCGCCGAGGGATTTGAGGTCGACGAGGTGGGCGAACTCGATTCCGTAACCGAAGGTACCACAGGCCGGAATGATGGGATTGCGCAGGCGTAGTGAGCCTACGGACGTGCTGAGGTTGGCGGCCGCTGCGGTGTTCACGGCGCGGGAGAGGGTAGCACGGGGCGGGAAAGGGGCGGTATCGGAAAGATTCGGGAGAAAGCGCTATCGATTTAGAGGTCGAGAGGGCCGGTTGAGGGTACGGGGACGGGCGGCTGCTCGCTTAAGAGGCTTTCAAGATCAAGACGGCGAGTGTACATCGCGAGGTTGCCTTTGACATCGTGCGGCCAGAAGTCGCGGGGACGGTCCCAGTAGAGTTCGACACCGTTGTCGTCAGGGTCGCGTAGGTAGATGGCTTCGCTGACGCCGTGGTCGGCTGCGCCTTCGAGCGGAATTTTGGCAGCGAGCACCCGACGGAGAGCTGCGGCCAGTTCAGGGCGCGTCGGATAAACAATCGCGGAATGGTAGAGGCCGGTGGTGCCGGATGGCGGCGGGTCGCCGCCGAGACTTTCCCATGTGTTGAGACCGATGTGGTGGTGATAGCCGCCAGCGGAGAGAAACGCGGCGGAGTCGCCCATGCGCTGCATGATCTGCAAGCCGAGAATGCCGGAATAGAACTGGATCGAACGCTCGAGGTTGCTGACTCTTAGGTGGACGTGGCCGATGCGGACGCCTGGATGCGCGACGTAGGGCTTGGTGGATTGATCGTTGTTCGGGGACGAACTCATGCGAATCGATCCTTCCAATTTGGCGCTACGGCGCTGGCGCAGGGGGCGCTGTTCGCGCGCGCGCCGCGGGAGCGGGCTTCATGGCCAAGGCTTCCGCGAGAATGTGGCCGTCGCGTGGCGCTAGTGTAACGCCGGTGAGCGCAGCGAGAGTGGGTGCAATGTCAGCGGGGGTAACTTCGCGGAAGTATTGACCTGGCTGGATGCCGAATCCCATCAATAGAATGGGCACGTGCTGATCGTAATTGTAAGGGCCGCCGTGGCCGGTGCCGGTGGCGTGCGGATTTGCAGGCTTCGAACCTTCAACAAGCCAATACGGTTTGGGAACAAAGTAAAGATCACCGCTGCGGCTGGCGAGAAAGCTGGTTCTGACAGCGGCGCGGATACGGTCTTGGGAGAGAGGCGAGTTTTGAAGGTCATCGGACCAGTAGATGCCGCCTACACCGGGAACGGACATCGCGGCATCGGTGACGGCTTGCATGGCACCGGCGGTATCACGGATGCGTTCATAGAGGCCGGAGGCGAAATAGAGATCGCCGCTCGAGATTTTTGCGATCGGGTAATTTTTGGGGTCTGCATTGGCGGACTTGGGAAAATTGAACGGTTCGAGTGCCTTTACGATTTTGTCTTTCAGCTCAGAGGCGTCGAGAAATCCGGTATCGACACCGGTTTTTGCGAAGTCTTCTGGAATTGGTGTTGCGCCGTGATCGGCGCTGAGGGCGACGACATAATTTCCGCGACCGACTTTACGATCGAGATGGGCGAACAGCTCGGCTAAGTTGCGGTCCAGCGTGATGAGAATGTCCTGGATTTCGCGGCTGCGTGGGCCGAAACGATGACCGACGTAATCGATGGAGGAGTAGCTGACGCCGAGGAAATCGGTGGCACCGCTTTTGCCGAGACCGAGCGAATCGACGGCAGTTTCGGCGAGATGCGTGAGGTAGTCGTCGGCGTAGGGGCTAGTGGCCCATTGTTCGTAGTAGGTGTTGTCGGGCTCGGGAGAGTCACCCTTGCCGCGAAGTGCGTGCGGGAAAGCGAGATCCCATCCGGCGGGAGGAGCGGCGCCGGTGGCTTTTTCGTCGTAAAGATATTCGCTTTCGGGGAGAGCGAGCTTCCAAGTCTTGCCGTAGTCTTCCTTGATCGGATGCTCTTTGGCGTAAGTCTCGATGAAAGGCAACGTGCCGTAGGCGCTGGAGGTGACCAGGCCGCCGCCGTCAACCCAGGTGGCGGCATCGCCTTTGTGGCCAGCCATGGTTATCGCGGCTCGAGCTTTCAGTGAAAATGTGACGACACGAGTGGCGCCGCCGGTTTGGAATTTTAGTTCTTCGGCGAAGGACGGGATGAGCATGCGGACGGCGCTGTCGCCAGGAGTTGTGGGAACGACGCCTGCGTAACCTGAATTCTGGACGCTGGCGTCGGCAGTGCACGTTACCGTTTTTTGCGACGGGCGATCCCACCACTGATTTGCGATCATGCCGTGAGTCGAAGGGAATGAGCCTGTGGAGATCGTGGAGTGTCCGACGCAGGTTTCAGTGGCAGCGTAGGGATAAGCCGCGGCACGATACCAGGCGCCTTCGTCGACGAGGCGTTTGAGGCCGCCGGTCCATTGATAGCGGAATTTGTCGACGTAGTCGGCGCGCATTTGGTCGACGACGAGGAGGACGACGAGCTTGGGGCGAGGAGCGGAGGCGGGAGCTGGCTTAGGCCTTGGTTTCGGGGATTGTGCGGCGGGCGCGGGCGTTGGCGTTTGCGCTGAGACGCTTGTGACCGAGAGCGCGAAGAGGACGGTGAGAAGGGACGCGAAGCTTCGATGGAAGAATGCGTTTCTGAGTTCTGGGTTGTTTCGGCGAATGGGGAATACGGTCGCGGTCATTTGAGCCTCGGCTGAATTTGCGAGTTTAACATGAGCTGTTTTGCGGGAATGTGACGGAGAATGCGAAGCTGAGGTTGGTGGGTGGATACTCATGGGAAAACCAAAGCGAGACGTTGACGAGCTAGCTGAAGAAGTTGAAAGAATCATCCTACGCGGAGCGGAGGATTTTTTCGATGCGCCTGAAGATCGGTCGGCATTGGAAGGGACCATCCGCGCTTGTTGCAAGTTTTTTGATTTTCTCCAAGAAACGCAGGGCGAGCGGCCAGACCCGTCTGAAGCGAATTTTGTTGTTGGAACGATTCGTGCGCACATGGATGAATACTTCACTATGGAGCAGTACGGACGAATTTTGACCGGATTGAAGTTGCACGAAGGATTTTCGGCAAAGCTGCCGCAGACGTTTATCGAGCTGAAAACGGAATACGAGGGGATATTTCAGCAGGTATTGGATTGCGAGGTTAGCGTGAAGGCATTTGGGTTGCTGCTGTCGCTCACGAAACTGATGCTGCTGTTTCTCACTGTTTATTTTCAATCGTTCGAGAGCTATTCGGCGGAGTGAAGGGCTATGTTAGGATTACGCCCGCTATGAAGATCGTTGAGAAGGCACAGTTGATGTCGGCGTCGGAAATCGACCGCACGTTGCAGCGAGTGGCGCACGAAATCGTGGAAAAAAGCGGCGGGACGAAGGACCTGGCGCTGATTGGGATCCGCCGGCGTGGTGTGCCGCTGGCGCAGCGAATCGCGCAGGCGATGCGCGGGATCGATGGCGTGGACGTGCCGGTGGGCACGCTTGACATCACGCTGTATCGCGATGATTTGTCCAAGGTTGCGTCGCACGCGGTAATGAAGTCATCGGACATTTCGTTTCCCGTCGACAATATGAATCTAGTGCTGGTCGACGACGTGTTGTACACCGGGCGCACCATTCGAGCGGCGATGAATGGTCTGTTCGATCTTGGGCGGCCGAAAAGGGTGTCGCTCTGCGTGCTGATTGACCGCGGCTGGCGAGAGATGCCGATCGAAGCGCAATTCATCGGGCGTGTCGTGCAAACGAGCGCGACCGAAATCATCGAAGTGCGCCTGCGCGAGATCGATAATGAAGAACGCGTTGTGCTGGTCGACCGTGTAGACTAGAAGCAACTGCAGGAGAGCAGAATTCGGCAACGAGTGAACAAGTGACGCACCGCTTTCGCGACTTTCTGGCGCTGGAACCGCTCAAGGCGGACGAACTGACATTTCTTCTCGATCAAAGTAAGTCTTTTCAGGAAATTCAGCGGCATCCCCTAAAAAAACTGGCCGTGCTGCGCGGCAAAACCGTCGCGCTGGCG
>JAFAZL010000519.1 GCA_019239815.1 Acidobacteriota bacterium | reverse complement strand
GGGCGCGCGACAAAAATTACGCTGGCGGTGAGCGATGTGCCGAGGCGGCAAGAGGCGGCGCTGGCGTCGGGGCCGACGATTCCTGATCCGACGACGATCGATGATGCGATGCAGGTGATCGCGAAGTATGAGTTGCGCGGGCGGCTGCCGCCGCGGATTTGCGAGTGGATTGATGCAGGAAAGATGAGCGAGACGCCGAAGTCTGGCGAGGCGGCGTTTCATAACGCGCATTTTTCGTTGCTGCTGGGGATGGATGATTTGTTTCACCCGGCGCATCGTGCGGCGGAGGCGTTGGGATTTGTCACGTGTTGCGATAACTCGACGGATGATTGGCCGGTTGTGGATGCGGCGGAGTTTTTGTTGAAGCAGTTGGAGGAATTTGCGGCGATGCATGCGGGGAGGCGCGTAGCGCTGATTGCGGATGGGGAAGTGAGTTCACCGGTGACGGGGCCGGGGATTGGCGGGAGAAATTCGGCTTTTGTGCTGGCGTGCGCCGAGAGGATTGCGGGTCGACAGGCGGCGGTATTGAGTTGTGGGACGGATGGGATTGATGGGAATAGTTTTGCGGCAGGGGCGGTGGCGGATGGGGAGACGTTGGCGCGCGCCGCAGAGTTTGGGATGGATGCGGGGGAATTTTTTCGGGCGAGCGATGCGTTTACATTTTTCTCGCGGTTGGATGATGCGGTGGTGACGGGGCCGACGGGGAATAATTTGAGGGATTTGAGGATTTTGTTGGGGAAGTGAAGGCGCGTAGAGAAGGGCACTTTCTTATGGTCACGGATCATTTTTGAGTAGGACTGAACGCTGAGGTCCTTCGGCGGCCTGCGGCCGCCTCAGGATGACAATGCTATTTTTCTTTTAAAAGCGCTGGTGGCGCGATGCGCCACCAGCGCTTCTCCCTTTAGTGTTGCTGAGGCTGACTCGGCAGGCGCGATTCCATGGATTTGAGGCGCTGGGACATTTGTTCGATGAGATCTTCCAGGTGATCGAGGCGATTGGTGATCGCAGGACTGGCGCCCTTGCCGCTTTGCGTCGACGCGTTGTCGTCTTCGCTGTCGGCTGATTCCTCGTCTTGATTCTGAGAGGGTTTATCCTTCGCTTGCTTCGGCTGCTGTAGGCGTTCGATCTGGTCTTTGATTTCGGGGACCATTTCGATGCTGAGGTCGTCGCGCTTGAGCAGGGCTTCGAGCGCGGGAACGGCGCTGGCGTCTCCGCGCGCGCCGAGCGCGTGAATCACGGACCAGCGAATGTTGAAGTAGGGCTCATTGAGATAGCTCGCGATTTGCTGTGTGATTTCTTTGTTTTGTTTGTCGAGGCGCGCGAGGCTGGCGATGGCGGCGCTGCGGGAGTCTACGGGTTTGCCGGGCTTCGACCAGTCGACGAGCAGCGCTACGGCTTTGTCGTTGCCGAGGTAGCCGAGCGAGCGGAGCGCGGAGTTGCGGAGGATATCGTCGGGAGAATCGGCGTTCACGGCGGCGGTGAGGACCGTGAGTGCGTCAGCGGGTTTTGTGCGGCCGAGACCCGCGAGAGCGGCGGCGCGGGCGCGATAGGAAGAGTCGGTGGACGCGATGGTTTGGAGTTTTGCGGGAACATCGGCGGTGTCTTTGAAATTGCCGATACTGGCGACGATGGAGTAGCGCACGGCGGGCTCTTTATTTGTGTCGAGCGAAGCGAGGAGATGCTTGTACGCAGATGCGCCGCCGATGTTGCCGAGGGCTTGGGCGTCGAGCGAACGGATGCTCCATGAAGCATCGGAGTTGAGAGATGTTGAGAGGGCGGCGACGACTTCGTCGTCATTTTTTATTTTGTCGAGGGCGACGATGGCGTCGGCGCGATCGGAAAATTCGGTAGCGTGCTGGAGCTGGTAGAGCCACTCTTTCTTTTCTTTGTGGAATTTCGCGGACTTGAGCAGGTAGCCTCCTTTGTCGAAGAGGACCATGACCGGCGCGGAGTCGGCGGGAAAGGTGAAAGTTTCGACGGCTTTACTGACGTGTGCAGTGTAGAGCTTAGGGCCGCTCGCGGTAGTGACTTCGACATCCACGGGTGCGGAGAAAATGCCGACGTTGTTTTCGACTCTTTGCGTTTGCTTGACGGTGAGCGCAACCTGGTGTTTTTCGGCGTCGTA
>JAFAZL010000016.1 GCA_019239815.1 Acidobacteriota bacterium | reverse complement strand
GCGCGGTCGAGATGCTCCGCGACGAATTCGACGCCATCCTCTTCGGTGCCCTCGGCGATCCGCGCGTCCCCTCCAACCAGCATGCCGCCGATATTCTGCTGGGTCTCAGATTTAAACTAGATCTTTACGTTAACGCACGTCCAGTTGAACTGATACATGAACGCATGACCCCGCTGCGCGACCGCACGGAGAAAGACCTCCAGTTAATGGTTTTTCGCGAAAACACCGAAGGCCTCTACGTCGGTGTCGGTGGCTTCTTCAAGAAGGGCACTCCCGACGAGATCGCGATGCAGGAGGACGTCAATTCGCGCAAAGGCGTCGAGCGCATCATTCGCCACGCTTACGAATACGCAACGGCGCACAACTTAAAGCGCGTCTGCATGAGCGACAAGCACAACGCGATGACCTTCGCCCACGACCTGTGGCAACGCGTCTTCAAGGAAGTCCGTAAAGAATATCCCGCGATCGAATCGCGCCACCTCTTCATCGACACGCTGGCGATGGAGATCGTTCGCGATCCTTCGCAATTCGATGTAATCGTTACCTGCAACCTGTTTGGCGACATTATTAGTGATCTCGGCGCTCAGTTGATCGGCGGATTGGGGCTGGCCCCGTCCGGGAATATTCACCCCGGTCAAACGTCGCTCTTCGAGCCAGTCCACGGCTCCGCGCCGAACATCGCCGGAAAGCGCATCGCCAATCCGCTCGGCTCAGTCCTAACCTCCGCAATGATGCTCGAATACCTCGGCTGGCAGCCCGAAGCAGAACGGATCCGTAAAGCAGTGAAGTCCGCGTTCCTGAAAAACGTGCTCACGCCAGACCTGGGCGGCGAGAAAAGCACAATTGAAGTGGGAGACTGGCTCGCAGCAAACGTTTAGCGAGTTGGTCCATGAACGGGCGCAGCACTGCTGCGCCCCATTTCAGCAAAGAGTCAAAATCTTTAGCCCTGCATGCCGTGGAACCTAAAGTAAAGCTCGACCACTGCGAACCGGCTTGTCATTTCCGTCCTTTGCTCTGCACACAATCTTCAACTAAAAATTTGATTGTCGACGGACGACATTCGTAATCAGCATCCCCATCAAAAACCCGCCAACGTGCGCCCACCATGCGACTCCTCCCGACGCCGCCACAACGCCGATTGACGACACGCCCGACGCAAACTGCAGCACAAACCACAGCACGAGAATCACGACCGCAGGAATTGGCACAAGAAAGATGAACACGAGCGTAAGGATTCGCGCCCGTGGATAGAGCAGAAGATAGGCTCCCATCACGCCGGAAATCGCGCCGCTAGCCCCAATCGATGGGAGCATCGAGTGCCAATTGAACGCGATGTGCAAAAGCCCGGCCGCCACGCCGCAGAACAAATAGAAGAATAGGTAGGTGATGTGCCCGTAGAAATCTTCGACATTATCGCCAAAGATCCAGAGGAACAGCATGTTGCCGAGCAAGTGCGCAATTCCGCCGTGTAGAAACATGCTCGTGAGAATCGGCAGAAGCGCCGCTTCTAGGTGCCCATGCCCACTGAGCGCCGCAGGGAATCGCGCCGGCACCGTTGCATTCGCAAGTACAAACGCCTTGAAAACCCGCGGCGGCAGTGTCACCTGATAAATAAAGACACCAATGTTTACGAGGATCAGCAGCGTGTTCACATACGGATAGCTGCGACGGGGGTTGAGATCCTTCAGCGGTATGAACATGCACGGTCCGCACGCAGGCTACCCGAATCCGTCGAAATTGCAACCGGACTACTTACTTTGCGGCGACGTCAGCCCGAGGCATTGGTAAGGGCGCCGCTTGCCCCGCCCATCCGTTGCGTCTTGCCGCAACCGAGCCCGGAGCGCCGATCCAGCGATGTCATCCCTGACGAGTGACGGCTCCGACTTCGCGTCCGATAATTTTCCCAGCTCACAGCTTCAAGTTAACAGAATAATTTCGAGGCAAATATGCTCGAAAAGAGCGCCGGGACAATTAGCAACAAAAAAAAGCCCTCATCCCACTGAACAATAAAAGTACAACTTGAATTTTCCACCTGCGAATACATCGCCATGGACATCCGAATGCTATTCTATAATTCAATTTTTACTTGAAGATCGAGGGCACCATGCCCCACTGCCGATAGACTGCACTGAACGGGGAGGGGACTAATGCACTGCATCGCCGCCATCGAACGAGATGTGTATTCGATCTAACAAAACTACAATTTACAAACCGCCTCTCGCTTGCTCCGATTTTTCACCGGATTCATTTGCGCCACGTCACCGCGTGTGATAATTAAATTAGTTCTGCGTGTGCGTGCGTTTCGAACAGAACTAAGCTGTGTTCGACGCAGCGTCGGCGCGCCGACAACGAATGCCCGCCCGGGAAACGGAAGCCATCATCCTTAAGACGTTCCCTCTGGGCGAGGCCGACCGCCTCGTCAGCTTTTTGGGGCGTAACTCCGGCCGCATTCGCGGCGTCGCAGGTGGCGCCCGGCGCTTAAAGAACCGCTACGGCTCCACGCTTGAAGTCCTTTCTCACGTACAGCTTTGGTACGTCGAAAAAGAAACGCGCGATCTAGTTCGCATTCAACAGTGCGAGCTGATCGAGTCGTTCAACAAGGCGCAGAGCGACTACGAGCTCAGTACCGGCCTCGCCGTTGTCAGCGAGATCTCCGAGCTCGTCCTGCCAGAGCACGAAGTCGCTGAGTCAATGTTTCGCTTGATTTTGCTGGTCGCGCGCGAGATCGAACGCACTGGCGATTGGGCCGTTCCGCTGTCCTATTTCGGCTTCTGGACCGTCAAGCTCGGCGGCTGGCTGCCACGCTTTGACCGCTGTGCTCTTTGCAGCGAGCCGCTAGGCGATAAACCAGGTTTCTTCGCGCCGTGGGAGCCGGGACTTCAGTGCGAGAAATGCCGCAGACAGGGAATGCTCCCGCTGCATCTCGCGGGTCGCCAGCTCGGCGAATTATTCGCCACGAAAGGGCTCGACAAGATTGAAGCAACGCCCGAACAGAAATCCGCTGCAAAGGAACTTCGTAAGGCAACGCTGGACTGGATCGAATATCACACCGAGAGAAGGCTTCACACCCGCGCCATGTTGGAGACGACTTGAAAGCTAAAG
>JAFAZL010000826.1 GCA_019239815.1 Acidobacteriota bacterium | reverse complement strand
GAAGAAGTCGTCGCACATGAATTGACGGCGAACGGGGCAACAATCTCGGCGGCCGAAAGCTGCACCGGCGGATTGCTGGCACAACGGCTCACTACGATTGCGGGAAGCTCATCTTACTTTCTGGGCGGAGTGGTCTGTTACAGCAACGAACTCAAAACAACGTGGGCCGATGTGCCGCCGGAAATGATTTTGAGCAAAGGGGCCGTAAGCTCGGAAGTCGCTGTGGCTCTGGCAGAGGGCATCCGCCGGCGCGTCGGTAGCACAATCGGCGTCGGGATCACGGGCATCGCGGGACCCAGCGGCGGGACGGAAGAAAAGCCGGTCGGCACGGTGCACGTAGCAATCTCGTATGCCGGCGGAGTGAAAGAGCGCGGAGTGCGTTTCCCCGGTGAACGCGAGAATATTCGCTGGCAGGCGTCGCAAACCGCACTCGACATGGTGCGCATTCATTTTCTCTACAACGGGGCGAATAGTGGCGCGGGCGGCTCGATATCGACGGCCAAGAAAGCCTAGCTGTGCGCCTATTTGTCGCCCTGCAAATTCCAGACTCCATTCGCAAGGAATACGCCGAGCTGATCGATGACTTTCGGCGACTGGACGCGAAAGCCTCGCCGAAAAAGCCGAAGTGGGTGCGGCCCGAGAATCTGCACGTCACGCTGAAATTCATAGGTCACACCGACCCAACGAAGCTGGATTCAATCCGCGGTGCGCTCGCAAAAGTTCGATCGCCTCAAGAGGTTCATCTCCATTTCCGCAACATCGGCTTCTTCCCTGGCGCGAAACGTCCGCGTGTCATCTGGGGCGGCGTGGATTCGTCCGAAAATCTCGCTCCGTTAGCACACGCTGTTGACGAGCAAAAGGCGACTCTTGGCTTCCCTGCCGAGGAGCGTGCATTCACGCCACATCTGACACTGGCGCGGCTTGATCCGCCAGGAATCCATCGAACATCAGGCGACGCGCGATTTCGGGGAGTTGCATACCAGCGAATTCCACCTCATTGAAAGCAAGCTGAAACCCACGGGTGCAGAGTACACTACGCTTCAGTCTTTTCCGTTCGTGTCTAAGGATTGACGGCGCATGCGCGATGTTCCCCTCGGCCTGCTGTGGCTACCGCTTGCCGGCTACCTGCTGGGATCGATTCCATTCGGCATTTTGCTGACGCGATTGTTCGGCGGCGGAGATATTCGCGCCGCGGGCAGTGGCAACATCGGCGCGACCAATGTGACACGCGTCGCGGGGCCGATCCCAGGAATATTGACGCTCGTCCTTGACGCGGTAAAGGGAGCTGCGGCCGTTTGGATCGCGGGGTACTTTTCCGGATCGAGCGCCGTGTGGATGACCACGACAGGATTTGCGGCGCTCGTAGGTCACTGCTTCCCTGTATGGCTCAAATTTCGAGGGGGCAAAGGCGTTGCGACCGGCGCCGGCATCTTCCTGGCATTATGCTGGCCTGCGGCTCTCGGTGCAATCCTGCTCTTTGTGTTGGTCGTAGCTTTCTTTCGATTTGTTTCGCTGGGCTCGATCGCAGCCGCTGCATCGATGCCGCTGCTGATTTATTTTTTGTGGGCGCCGCATCATGCGCCGCCGCCTTCTGTCACGGTCTTTGCGTTCGCAGCGGCGATGCTCATCGTTTACAAGCATGATGGAAACATTCAGCGACTCGTCGAAGGGCGCGAGCCGCGCTTCTCGTTCAGCGACAAATCGAAAGACGGAAAAGCCGAGTGAGCCGCATCTCCATTCTGGGCGCAGGGAGTTGGGGCACCGCGCTGGCGATCGTTTTGTCGCGCGCCGCGCGACCACACGAAGTCTTGCTTTGGACTCGCGACGCAAATCACGCGCAATCGATTTCGCGCTCCAAAGAAAATCGAAAATATTTGCCGACAATTCCTGTGCCGGCTGCGATTCGCGTCACGCATTCGATGGGTGAGGCACTGCGCAATGCATCAATCGTAGTTGGCGCAATGCCTGCGGCACATGCGCGCAAGGTCTACACTGCCGCTGCGGATGCGATCGCCGTTGATTGCACCGTCGTGAGCGCAACGAAAGGGTTAGAGCCGGGAACACATGCGCGGATGAGTGAGGTGATTACGAGCACGCTGCCTGGATCGCGCGTGGCCGTCTTGTCGGGTCCGTCGTTCGCGCTCGAGGTTGCGAAGGGTTTGCCGACGGCAGTGGTCATCGCGTCGGCCGACGCCGCCCTCGCCACCGATTTGCAAGAGCAATTCGCGGCGCTGAATTTCCGGCTTTACAGCAACGACGATGTGCTCGGAGTGGAACTCGCTGCCGCGATGAAGAATGTCATCGCCATCGCCGCCGGGACGTGCCAGGGACTCAACCTTGGCGCGAATACCCTGGCGGCTTTAGTCACGCGGGGTCTAGCCGAGATGGCGCGTCTCGCCACGGCGCTGGGTGCGCGGCCGGAGACGCTCAGCGGTCTCGCGGGCCTCGGCGACCTCGTTTTGACGTGCAACGGCAGTCTGAGCCGGAACAGGCACGTCGGAATGGAACTGGCGAAGGGGCGTCCGCTCAAAGAGATCCTTGCCGGAATGAGCGGCGTGGCGGAAGGTGTAGACACCGCGAAGCCACTGCTTGCGTTGGCAAAAGAGCACAAAGTCGAGCTGCCGATTACCACTCAGGTCGAAG
>JAFAZL010000685.1 GCA_019239815.1 Acidobacteriota bacterium | reverse complement strand
GCTGCCTCCTTTTGGCCGGCCTTCACCGGCGTGCGAAACACGATCGCGCGATTCTCAGCCCGCAAATACTTCTTCGCCACCGCCTGCACATCCTCCTTCTTCACCGCCAGAAATCCATCCAGGATCGAATTCACCAGCTCCGGCTTGTTATCGAACAACGTAAAACACGCCAGTAGATGCATCAGTCCATACCTGGGCATCCCGCCGCGCCCCCCCTCAAGGGTCGAGTAATAATCCGACCGCCATTTCACTTTGATCTGTTCCAACTCCTCATCGCTGATTCCGTTTTCTTGGACTTCGCGAAGCACAGCGTCGAATGCCTCAACGGTTTTGTCGGCCGAGATATCGTTGCGATGCAGAATCCGCGTCACCATCTGCGTTGGCCCGTTGTAGCCAAAAATATCGTCGATTCCTCCATCCGCTTCGACGGCTATTTGCTTCTCCAACACGAGATCGCGATACACGCGCCCCGCGCGGCCACCATGAAGCGCCTGATCCAGCAGCGCCATCGCGCACCAGTCGGCAGTCCGCCGCTCCGGCACCGTGTAACCAATCGCGATCGCCGGGAGCGTGCCGAATTTCTCCTCGACGTTACCGCGCCGTTCCGTCTTTTGCTCGGGCTCCTTCGGATCGGCGAACGGCGGCGCAGCCCCCGACGGAATATCTCCAAAGTATTTTTCCGCCAGCGCCAACCCTTCGCCAGCCTTCACATCCCCGAGAATCAGCAGCACCGCGTTATTCGGCACATAGTACGTCTTAAAAAATGCCTGCACATCGGCCAGATCGGCCGCATCGAGATCAGCAAAATCCCCATAAAAGTTGTGCGCGTTTGCCCAGTTGCGAAACGCCACCGGTGGCAAATCCAACCAGGGAAATCCGCCGTACGGCTGGTTCATCACGTTGACGCGCACTTCCTCTTTCACCACATCGCGCTGATTCCGCAAATTCTCGTCGTCGACCTTCAGCGCACGCATCCGGTCCGCCTCGAGCCAGAGCACGCGCTCCAGTGCGTTTGACGGCACCGACTCAAAATAATTCGTCACATCGTAGTGCGTCGAACCGTTAAGCAAACCACCGCTCGAATTGATCAGCTTGATGTGCTGCATTTTTGGCGCGTTCGCCGAACCCTGAAACATCATGTGCTCGAACAAATGCGCGAATCCGCTGCGTCCCTGCGGTTCAAGCCGAAATCCGATCTTGTAATACACGCCGACGGTTACGACCGGCGCCGTCGAATCCGGCGCGATCACGACATCCAATCCGTTTGGCAGCTTGGCGTGTTCAATTGCAATCTGGAGTCGATTCACCCTTTTCCCCCAATCGATATCACTTTCATTTTCTTTAAATAGTTCGCGCGCAAAGAAGGCACGGTGTAGGTGCCCGCTTTGCGTCCCGCGTCTTCTTCCCCGTCACGCGGTAGAATCTTCTCAGCCAGCCGGTTCAATGCGTCATACGCTGTCCAATATTCCGTCGAATATTTCTGTAGCGCGGCCAAATGCTTCGTAACAACGTCATAGTCTCCGCGCGCCAGCGGCCCAGTCCAAGCCGCCTTAACTCCAAGCCGCTCATAGTTCTGTAGCACCTGCTCCGTCATGGGCAGGAGAGCCCGGATCGCTTCAGAGCGCTTCATGCCTAGTGCCATCAAGAGCTGAATTGCACTCTCCACAATGACCAGCGCATGCCCTGCGGCCAACGCGCCCGCCGCGTGATAGAGGGGTTTGTTCGGCGCTTCAATGGGCGATGGCGCCGCACCGACTGCCCGCGCAATTTTCCGCGCCTTTCTCACCGCTTGCGCATCGCCCTCAATCGCAAAGATCTTGCCGTCAAGCGGCGGCACCGTCACGCCATTAAACGTTTGCAGCGGATGCATCGAACCAACTGCAGCGCCCTGCATTTTCGCCGCTCGTAAAACAGTCGAATCCAACGCGCCGCTGGTGTGAAGAACCACATGCCCTTTCAGTTCCTCTTCGCCGATTCGCGTTAGCTCCTCGGCCACACTCGCAACTGCGGAATCCGGAGTCGCGATCAGAATGCATGTCGATGCCAAGATTCGCCGCGACATTGACGCCAGCGGTGTCCCCGCGCCGATGAATCGAACCGCTCGCCTCGCGCTCGACTCATTCCGAGTTACAACCGGCCCGATTTTCCAACCCAATTCGCGCAACCGTCGGCCCAATGCACGCCCGACGCGTCCAGCTCCGACAATCGCAAGGGTTTCTGTCATGAAACCTAGGATACCCCGAGGCCCGCATCGGTTACCAATAACCGCCTTCAAGCAGGTCTGCAGTCTTGTGGGTCTCGGCTCCAGCCACGACATATCACGACATATAATGTAGGGGCGGAAGGGGCTCCAGCCCCTACAGTCCCCGAGAGCATTTTGCATACCTTCTGGATCATTCTCTTCGCCCTGATCGCTTCCTTCTGGGTCTTCTACGGCCTTCGCGGCGCAATCGGCATCCTGCGCCTCCCTTCTCTCAAGGATTTCCCGCCCACAGTCGGCGAAAGCCTGCCGCGTATCTCCATGATTTTTGCCGCCCGGGATGAACAAGAAAAACTCCCTCCCACCATTCAGACCTTGTCGACTATTGCCTATACCAGCGTCGAAATCATCGCGGTCGACGATCGGTCGCGGGACAAAACACCGGCTATCCTCGACGACGCCGCGCGAAGCGACAGTCGACTCCGCGTCATACACGTAACGCAGCTGCCGGGGGGTTGGCTTGGCAAACCGCATGCCCTCCAAAAGGCATTTGAGGCTTCCACGGGCGATTGGCTTCTCTTCACCGATGCCGACGTTCGGTTTGCCCCTGACACACTCGCCCGCGCTATGACGCTCGTTCAAACCCGCGGCCTCGACCACCTGACTTTGCTTTTCGACGTCGATCGCGATGGCTTCTGGGAGACCGTGCTCCTCGCTTTCTTTGGCTTGGCGATGCACCTGGCCAACGAATCGCATCACGTGTCCAATCCCAATTCACGTGCTTACCTGGGCGTCGGAGCCTTTCAGCTTGTTCGTCGATCCGCGTATGAAGCGTGCGGCACACACAAACGCTTGGCCATGGAAGTCGTTGATGACATGAAGCTGGGCAAGATTTTGAAGTTAGGCGGCTACCGCAGTTGCGTCGGCACAGGGGTGGGCTTTCTAGCGGTTCGCTGGCAGTCTGGATTTCGTAATCTCGTTCGTGGTGTCACAAAGAATTTCTTCGCTGGAGTTGGTTACAGTGTGCCCTTGGCGACTACGGCCCTCGTCGGCATGTTGCTCACAAATTTCGCTCCTTTTGTCGGAGTGATCTTCGGTCATGGATGGGTTCGCATCCTCGCCGGAATCTCTGTTGCCGTTGCGTTGCTCTTCCACGTGCTCGTCGATCTTGGCGCGAAGATTTCTCCGCTTTATGCGCTCACACATCCAATCGGCGCACTCATTTTCTGCTGGATGCTGCTGCGATCAATGATTGTGACGCTGCGGCAAGGCGGCGTGGTGTGGCGCGACACTTTCTACAAGTTAGCTGATTTAAAGAAGGGCGTGGTCTGAATTTTGGTGAGTACGTCTTTGTAGGGGCAGCGCTTGCTCCGCCCGGTGGATACACGACTTGGGTGCTCACTTTCGCTACTAACTCACGCTTCCAGTAGTCGCCGTACAGCGCGACGCAAAAATCGAAATAAGTGAAACAACACGAACGCCGCCAGCCCGATCAAAATTAGGTCAACAACAATCGTGGCCATCGGATG
>JAFAZL010000663.1 GCA_019239815.1 Acidobacteriota bacterium | reverse complement strand
TGCGCAATACGGGATTCCGTTTCCGGTTTTCGCGCGTGCTTCGTTCGGAGTGTTGGGTGCGAACGTGCCCGCCGTGTTGCGCGCGGTGGTCGCCTGCGGATGGTTCGGCATTCAGACGTGGATCGGCGGCGAAGCGATCAACGCAATGATTGTCGCGCTCGTGCCGTCATGGGCTCATTTCGGCGGAGCACAGGCAGTTTGCTTCATCTTCTTCTGGCTCCTGAATGTCGCCGTAATTCTCCGCGGAATCGAAACGATTCGTTTCCTGCAGGGAGTCTCCGCGCCACTATTGCTCGTGATGGGACTCGCATTGCTTCTCTGGGCCGGAGCCAAAGCAGGCGGCTTCGGCCCGATGCTCTCCACTCCTTCCAAATTTGGCAGCTTCGGCGAATTTTTTCGCTTTTTTATCCCGTCGTTAACCGGCGTCGTCGGTTTTTGGGCCACCGTCTCACTCAACATCCCGGACTTCACGCGATACGCGAAAAGCCAGCGGGCACAAGTTCTAGGTCAGGCGATCGGCTTGCCTGCCACGATGACCTTTTACTCGTTCATCGGGATCGCGGTGACGTCGGCGACTTTGATCATCTTCGGCCAGGCGCTTTGGGATCCCGTCGCGGTACTATCGCGGCTCGGGAATCCTTTCGCCGTGATTCTGGCGATGCTGGCTCTGCTGATGGCGACCCTCAACGTCAACGTCGCCGCAAACGTAGTCTCGCCCGCGAATGACTTTTCGAATCTGTCGCCGCGACACATCAGTTTTCGTCTCGGCGGCTTGATCACCTGCATTGTCGGAATCGCGATGCAGCCGTGGAAGCTGATGGCCAATTACGGCAGCTACATTTTCGGCTGGCTTGTCGGCTATTCCGGCTTCCTCGGCCCCATCGCCGGCGTGATGATTTGCGATTACTTTATCGTGCGCAAGAAGATCCTTTTGGTGCAAGACCTCTACCAGCGCGACGGCCTCTACGAATACCGCCGTGGTTTCAACTGGCAAGCCGTAATTGCACTCGCAGCTGGAGCAGGAGTCGCCTTCGTAGGTCTTTTCGTGCCGCAACTCCGCGTCTTATACAACTACGCATGGTTCGTGGGTTTCTTTGTGAGTTTCGTCGTTTATTTTGTGTTGATGCAAAGCGCGCAGCCGGTTGCGCAAGCTGCTGACTAAAGCAAACGGGAGCAAGCCATGGAATTCGGCATCACGATCAAGCCTGATCTTACCGTCGAACGCATCGTCAATCTCAATCGCCAGGCCGAATCGGTTGGCTTCCGCCACAGTTGGATCTTCGACTCCCACGTAATCTGGATGGAGCCGTTCCCGTTGATGACGCTGATCGCGGCGAACACGAAGAAGATGCACATCGGCCCCTGCGTCACGAATCCCGCCGTGCGCGACGTAACCGTAGCCTCCAGCCTTTTCGCGACGCTGAACTTGATTTCGAACGGTCGCATGCAAATGGGCATCGGTCGCGGTGACAGCTCGCGCCGCGTCCTGGGCAAAAAGCCAACCACGCTCGAGCATCTCGAACAGTTCGTCAAAGCCTTCCGCGAACTGAACGCCGGCAACACCATCGATCACGACGGCGTGCCGACAACTTTTCCCTGGACCAACAAAAAAGTCCCGCCTGTCTGGGTCGCTGGCTATGGCCCCAAAGCCTTGCGCACCGCAGGACGCATCGGCGACGGCGTGATTCTTCAGTTCGCCGATCCCGATTTGATCTCCTGGTGCCTCGGCTTCGTCCGTGAAGGCGCAAAGGAAGCCGGACGCGATTTCAGCAAAATCCAAGTGATGTCCGCCGCGCCGGTCTGGGCTTCCAGTGATCTCAAAGTCGCGCGCGATCGCGTCCGATGGTTTCCCGCGCTCGTTTCGAACCACGTCATGGATCTGATTTCGAAGTACAAACCCGAAGAGCTGCCGCCATCCCTGACATCGTTTGTCAAAGGCAAAGGAGCTTACGACTACCATCACCACTGCGAAGTCGGCAGCGACAACGCCGACTTCGTCAGCGACGAAGTCATCGACCGCTTCTGCCTCATCGGCCCCATCGAAGATCACCAAAAAAAACTCGACGCGCTCCGCAAAGTCGGCGTCACCCAGTTCAACATTTATCTGATGTGTGGTGACGAAGAAAAAACGCTCGACGTCTACGGCGGGGAAGTGCTGCCGCACTACGCAAGGGTCGGAGCCTGAGCGATGCGATTCGAAACGATCATCAAAAACGGCACGATCGTCACCGCGACCGAAACCACCGCCGCCGACATCGGCATCTCCGACGGCAAAGTCGCCGCAATCGCCGCTCAACTCTCCCCAGAAAACGCCACCAACACCATCGACGCCGCAGGCATGCTGCTCCTCCCCGGCGGCATCGACGTCCACACTCACCTCGACATGCCCTTCGGCGGCACGACAAGCGCCGACGATTTTCAAACCGGCACGATCGCCGCTGCCTTCGGGGGCACTACGACGCTCATCGATTTCGCCATACAATACAAAGGCCAAACCCTCCGCCACGCCTTCGACACCTGGATGGCCAAAGCCCACAACAAAGCCGCCATCGACTACGCCTTCCACTGCATCATCACCGACCTCGGCAGCGCCCAACTCGAAGAAATGGCCGACCTCATCCGCGAAGGCGTGACCAGCTTCAAGCTCTTCATGGCCTATCCCGGCGTCTTCATGCTCGACGACGCCACCATCTTCCGCGCCATGGGCCAGGCCGCCAAGCACTCCGGCCTCATCTGCATGCACGCCGAAAACGGCGGCGCCATCGACGTCATCGTCCAGCAAGCTCTCGCCGAAGGAAAAAAAGCGCCGAAATATCACGCGCTCACCCGCCCCACGACCGCCGAAGCCGAAGCCACTTCGCGTGCGATCGCGCTCGCCGAAATGGCAGGGTGCCCTGTCTACATCGTCCACCTCTCCTGCAACGATGCCCTCGAAAAAGTTCGCGAAGCACGCGACCGCGGCCTGCCTGCCTACGCCGAAACCTGCCCCCAATACCTCTACCTGTCACTCGAAAACATGAACGCCCCCGGATTCGAAGGCGCAAAGTACGTCTTTACCCCGCCTCTCCGCGAAAAGTGGCATCAGGAAAAACTCTGGCAGGGTCTCACCCACGACACGCTTCAAGTCGTCTCCACCGATCACTGCCCGTTCTGCTTCAAAGATCAAAAGCAGCTCGGCGTCGACGACTTCACTAAAATCCCCAACGGCGGCCCCGGCATCGAGCATCGCCTCAGCCTCATCTACACCGGCGGCGTCCACGGCAAACGCTTCTCGCCCAACCGTTTCGTCGAAGTCGTCTCCACCTCACCCGCAAAACTCTTCGGCCTCTTCCCGCGCAAGGGCACGATCGCCGTCGGCTCCGACGCCGACATCGTGATCTTCGATCCCAATCACAAAGAAGTCATCAGCGCGCAAACCCATCACATGCGCGTCGACTACTCGATGTTCGAAGGCATCCAGATCCAAGGCGCCGCCAAGACCGTTCTCTCCCGTGGCCGCACCATCATCGACAAAAATCAATTCACAGGCCGCCCCGGCTCCGGCCAATTCCTCCGCCGCCAGCGCTACACAACCGTCGGATAGTCGCTGATTCGTATTGATGGCGAGTAATCGCTCGGTGTGCGGCGAACCGATGTGTCCGCGAGAGCTTCCACCGCATCGAACAAATACCACCTTGCCGCCAGCGCACGAATCGTCTAGTGCGCGTCGATCCACTCATCTTTACGGGGAATTCGTTGGCCGAGAAATACACCAACAGTGAAGATCAATTGCAAGGTTGGTGTCCCGACTGCAGCCCGTACCTCATCGCAGCCGCCGTGATGATCCCGACCTTTATGGAAGTGCTCGACACCGCGATCGCGACAGTGACGCTGCCGCACATCGCCGGCAG
>JAFAZL010000516.1 GCA_019239815.1 Acidobacteriota bacterium | reverse complement strand
GGTCGCGGGGTGTCCATCGCCGGCGAAGCCCCTGTGACCTAGCGTACCGGCCACGACAACCAGGTTTCCGCCGGAAAGCTTCAGAACCACCTGATCCGCGCTATCGCAGAAGTATAGGTTTCCAGCCAGATCGACCGAGAGGCCTTTGGGCTGATTTAAGGGTGTAGAGAGAGCTACTCCAACTGGAGCAGGAGGGTTGGCGCTATACGTGCCCTGCACGCCAGCTACCGTGTGGACGGTACCGTCAACGGCGAGAACCTCGCGAACGACGTTGTTATTGTTTGGCAGACCGGAACCGGTTGGGTCGGGGTTGTTATTCACGTCGAAGTTGTTTCCCAAATCTGCAAAATAGACGTTGTCGTGCGAATCGACAACGACGTCAAAAGGTCCGTAGACTCCTCCGCCCTTCGCCAACATGCCATCGGGTTGGTAACCACTTGGAGGTGAGGCTGGCCCGGCGCCGCCGATACCCGCAAAATTCTGAATCGTCCCTGCGGCTCCAGTAATGCCGAATGGCGGCACAGCTGTGCCGCCGAGAGCCGCGATGATCACACGCACCTCATTGTTGGCGCGGTCCGCGATATACATGTTGCCTTTACTATCGAAAGCGCAACCGTCGGGGAAGTGAAAATGAGCTGCGAGAATCGCACCGCCATCGCCACCAAAGCTCCCGCTGTTGGTCGGAACGCCGGCGAACGTGTGCATAATTCCGTCCGCAGCGGTCACTTCTCGAATCACGTTATTGTCGGAGTCGGCGATGAAGAGATTGCCCGTAGCCGGGTCGATGCACATGCCGCTCGGCTGATTCATTTGAGCATTGATCGCCGGACCGCCGTCACCGGCGAAACCGTTCGTACCGTCGCCGGCGTACACACTCATCGTGTTAGTAGCAATGTCCACCTTCAACACGCGAGAAAACTTGTTATCGAGCACATACATGTTGCCCGCGGTGTCGAAGCGCACCGCTACGGGACCGCCGAGGCTGGCGCCGGTGGCTGACAGGCCGACCGGGCCTCCACCGACGACCGTCGAAATAGTTTGCGCGTTCACCGACGCGCCACCCAAGATCAAACACACAAGGGCACACAGGGCCAAACGAACCGAATTCTTCATCGATGCTGCCTTCCTTCGATGGACTTTGAGCCGAAGCTCATGATTTTTGTGAAACAAGGGACAAGTGTGGCTTCTTCTCTTTGCGTGAACGAGAATAAGTCGCACTCAAAACAAAACCCAATAGTACGGATTCCGACCGCCGTTGGTACTAGAGGAGAGGTTTCCAATAGTACCTTTCATTGACATTCGTACAAACAGACACTGAACAACGAGGACAACTGGGCACAATGCATCGGATTGAGATGAGGGCTCGTCAAAAAGGGCTGCCAATCCTACGTCCGATTTTAGCATCGATAAATACAGTTAAAACTGTACGCACGCTGTCGTCGCATTTTGCGACAAGCGAGCGGGATTTTTGCGCAACCTCAATCCAAGCTGCGAAATAACGCAGAAAGCCGCTGCGTGACGCACTTCCGACTTTCGCATCAAATTGACGGCCATTCCGGCTGGCTGCTAAATTGTTTTATTTGAGCACTACAAGGCGTAACTCATTGAATCGACGCGTTGCGATATGGATGGTTGTGGCGACACTGACGGCAATCGGCACTGGCTTTGGCTGCGGCAACGGCACAAAGATCAGCACGAAGACAACGGTTGCTCCCGCCGAAAAGCCCGTAATTAAGGATGCGACTCGCGAAGAGCTTCTGGACAAGTACAACCTCTACGCGCAAAACATCAACACGGTGAACGCGACCGTTGTGCTGAAGCCTACGGCCGGATCGAAGTACAGCGGCGTCATCGAGGAATATCACGAGGTAAAAGCATTTCTGTTAGCTGCGCGCCCGTCGAATATCCGCGTGATCGGCCAGGCGCCGGTGATCGGCACGACCGTCTTCGACATGGCCAGCGACGGCGAAACGTTCCGCGTTTCGGTGCCGTCCAAAAACAAGTTTTTAATTGGCCAGGTGACAGGGGAATTCAATAGCAGCAAGCCGATCGAAAATCTGCGCCCACAACATTTGCTCGACGCGCTGCTTTGGCCCGAAATCCGCAAAGAGGAATCGGTGCTGTTCGAAGAATTCAACGACGAAACGGCTCGCTTTTATGTGCTGACCGTTTTACGCGGCGGCTATCGCACTGAGATACTGCGCAAGATCTGGTTCGACCGCGCCAACTTGCAGGTTTCGCGGCTGCAGACTTTCGCGCCGAAAGGTTTGCTCGTGTCCGATGTGCGCTATTCGGATTGGCAGCCGGTCGATCCGGCGCAAGCCGGCGCGCCGGTGAGCGGCCCGGTTACCACGTTCGCGCACAACATTCGCATCGATCGCCCACATGACGACTACCGCCTCGATCTGCAGGTGAGCAAAATCGTGCTGAATTCCGACGTGCCCGCCGATCGCTTCAAATTGGAGCAGCCCGCCGGCAGCGAACTCGTCCACGTCAGCGAAGCCGAAGGAAACCACCAGCCGTGATGGGCGAACTCATCACGCGCAACTTGCTGCACCGGCCGTTGCGCACGTTCATCGGAATCATGGCGGTCGCGGTCGAGGTCGCCCTCGTCGTGCTCATTGTCGGACTCACGTCAGGGCTGCTGGCGGAAAGCGCGAAACGCATTCAGGGCATCGGCGCCGACATTGTGCTTCAGCCTCCCGCGGCATCGATCTTCCTCGGATTCAGCGGCTCGCCGATGCCGATGAAAATCGGCGAAAAGCTCGAAACTCTCAAGTACGTTCAGGCCGTCGCGCCCGCGCTGCTGCAATTCAATGCCAGCGGCGGCGTCGAAACGATCTACGGAATCGACAAGGATTCGTACCACGCCGTGTCGGGCGGCTTCGTTTTCTTGCATGGCCACGACATGCAAGGCCCCGACGACATGCTTGTCGATGATTGGGAAGCGCGCGCCAAAAAATTGAAAGTCGGCGACACCTACAACCTGCTCAACCACGACTGGAAAATCGCCGCGATCGTCGAGCACGGCAAAGGCTCGCGTATCTTCGTTCCGATCGTGACTTTGCAAGAACTTGTCGGCGCGCGCGACAAGGCTTCGATTTTTTTGCTGAAGTGTACGCGTCCGGAGCATACCGACGACGTCATGGGCGAAATCCGCGCCATCTTCCCCGGCTACACGATCCGGCCGCTCAAGGAATTTCTCTCGTTGCTTACCTCGACCAATGTCCCGGGGCTCGAGCCGTTCATTCACTCGATGATCGCACTGGCGGTTTCGATCGGCCTGCTCGTCATATTTCTCACGATGTATACCACCGTCGTCGAGCGCACGCGTGATATCGGTGTACTGAAATCGATCGGCGCAAATCGCGCATTCATCATTCGATCGCTCCTGACCGAATCGGCGGTGCTCTGCCTTCTCGGTATCGCCGCTGGAGTAGGGCTGAGTTACATCGTTCGCGCCGCGTTTCTCGCCAGCTTTCCGACACTGTCGATCCTGATCACCATGCCGTGGATCTTGCGGGCGGGCGCGATCGCGCTGGCCGGCGCTGTCATCGGCGCGAGCTATCCCGCCTGGATAGCAAGCCGGAAGGACGCCGTCGAGGCGCTGTCGTACGACTAAAGTTCGGACAAAACGACGTTTGACCGGATCGAACGCCGCGAACAGGGCTCTTTTAGTGTTCAGCTACCTAGGCAGTAGGCCTTAAACGCAGCTACAATACAAAACTAACGACGGATCGCATCTTCCAGGGCAAAAAGCCAGGGCCAAAACGAGTGGAGTCGATACTCAAAACTGAAGGACTTTGGAAGTTGTACCGCGCGGGCAAAGTAGAAGTGCCAGCCCTGCGTGGCGTCAACTTTCAAGTAGCGCCGGGCGAATCGGTTGCGGTCATGGGCCCATCGGGATGCGGCAAGTCTTCTCTACTCTATGTCATCGGCGGCCTCGCGCAGGCTTCGCGCGGGCACGTTTTCGTAGACGGCAACGACCTCACGGAAATGAGCGACGCGGCGCGCACAAAATTGCGGCGACACAAGATCGGCTTCGTGTTTCAGCGGTTTAATTTGCTGCCCACGTTGAGCGCAAAGGGCAACATAGCGATTGCGCAATTCATACATGGCGACGGTTTCGATCCGCATCGCTTCGACGTTGTTACAAAAATGCTTGGGCTTGAAGGGCGTTTGCACCACAGGCCGTCCGAGCTTTCGGGCGGCGAACAGCAGCGCGTGGCCATCGCCCGCGCCATCATCAATGAGCCGAAGATCTTGCTTGCCGACGAGCCAACGGGTAACCTCGACTCGAAAAATTCCGACATCGTGCTCGAGATGTTGCGCCAGTTAAACAAGGACCTAGGCCAAACGATCGTGATGATCACCCACAATCCGGAAGCCGTCACCTACTTCGACCGCGTCGTGCACATGCGCGACGGCGTCATCGTCGACGGCATCCCCGCCGACTGAAATGGCCAGCCTCAAAACGATTCTCGCGCGCACATTTTTCTGGTCGTATGAACGCGGCACGTGGCAATACGACCTCGCCGTCATCGTCATTCTGATTTTTGTGCTCGGTACGCCGCCGCGCTGGTTTCACGATCAGCCGCAGGTTGGGCTTCCGACCTCGCCGACGCAGGTGGAACTCGTCGCCGGCGGCGAAAGTGATCCCCAGCAAACGTATCGCATCGACGCGCGCGTTCTGGCTCCTCCTGAACAGACGCCGGCGCTTCAGAACGACCTCCACAACGCACTTAAGAAAGCGCTCCCCAAGTTGCGCGACGGACGTTTCTCGATCTTGAAGATCGACCCGGTGCGCGACGAGGACGGAAACGTCATCGCCTATCAGGTCGAGATTCGCCGCTAAATTGACGACCTTGCAGGTCACCACCTGCGGACACGCTTCGCGCCGCCTGCACCGAAACGTTCCAGCTCGTCGGTGCATCTTTTCTTATGTGCTACGATCAATTCCGCGGAAAATGGCCAACGATCGGCCCCAGGTGCACACTTTGAAGCCTAAAATTTGGATTGCTGTTGCGCTCGCGCTGACTGCATTCTCGTGCGCCATTTCCCTTCCCGCGGGCGCCCGCCACAATCCCGCAGCGCAAGGCGGTCAGGCGACCACGGAAGCCGTGCTCGCGACGATGGACAAGGCCGCTGCCGACTTTCGCAGCCTGACGGCCGATCTGGAAAATACGAAGTACACCGACGTGGTGAAAGATACGTCCGTCGAAAAGGGCCACATCTTCGTGCGCAAGGATTCGAAGATGCGGATCGAGATTACCGAGCCCGACCCACGCACGATTCTTCGCGTTGGTGACGCGCTTTATGTCTACACGCCAAAAATCAAGCGCGTCGAAGAATACGATCTCGGCAAGAATCGCGCGATGGTCGATCAGTATGTGTTGCTGGGGTTCGGCACGCGCAGCGAAGCACTGAAGAAGAGCTACGACGTGAAGCTGACCGGAGAAGATCAGCTCGATGGAAAGAAAGCATATTTGCTTGAGCTCACACCGAAGTCCGACGACGTAAAACATCAAATCACGAAGATTCAGATGTGGATCGATTCGGCGTCCTGGCTGCCGATTCAGCAAAAGTTTTACGAGACCGGACCCGGCGACTACATCCAATTCCACTACACCAACATGATGAAAAACTTGAAGATTCCCGATTCACGGTTCAAGCAAGATTGGCCGAAAGACGTCAATCACGTCCGCCCACGCGGCTGAAAACAGTTTCGCGCCGTCCGACAGAAGATTGGGTGTGTCTTCGTGCCGAACGACGCGAATCGCTTCGATCGAATTCGGTTTCAACAAGCCGGCGCTCAGCTTGCCGACTGTCGCTCCTGCTCCAGCAAGCGTTCCTTTCGCGAAAGGCCCCATCGATAGCCCGCCAGGTTTCCGTCCTGCCGTACGACTCGGTGGCACGGAACCACGATAGAAACCGGATTCGTAGCGCATGCCCGCGCCACTGCTCGCACGGCCTTTGGATTGCCAACAGCTTCCGCGACCTGCGAGTACGTTTTCGTCGTGCCCGACGGAATGCGCTGCAATTCCTGCCAGACGCGCCGCTGAAACGCCGTCGCCTGTACATCGAGCGGCAATTCCACGCGTGGCGGCTTGCCTTCGACACGATGCACGATCTCGCTCACCCATTTTTCGAACGAGTGATCCGCTGAGTTGATTGCCGCGCGCGGATATTCGTCCCGCAGTTCCTTTACCAGCTTCAGCTCAGAATCGCCCAAGTAAACCGCCGAAACGCCACGCTCCGTCGCCGCAACCAAGACATCTCCCAACTTCGATTTCGTGATGGTGTATCCGATCTTCATGCCCTTTCCTCCTTTTCGATAAGTCGCCGGCGTCATTCCGAGTTGCGCGTTACTCCGTTCGTATACACGGCTCGATGAGCCATAACCCGTTTCATAG
>JAFAZL010000474.1 GCA_019239815.1 Acidobacteriota bacterium | reverse complement strand
GGAGTGCGAGCCGATCTCCACGGCGATGCGATCGCGACGTTGCAGAACCGCAGTTACGACAGTGGGTCGCCTCACCGCATCGCTGCGTATGCCGATCCTAGCTCTCTATTTATTTGGCACGGAATTGTCGAGACCGAACGCGCGTTGCACGACCCGACGGTGAACATCATGGCAGGCGCGCAATTCGATCCTGACAATGGATTGACGTTATTTAAGCCGGAACCTTCGCCGGCTCTCGCACAAGCGCAGCAGTCCGACGCGGCGAGAAAACTTCTGGCGATCGCGCGATTTCCGAAGGCCGACATCGAAAAGATGGCAGACGGCTATGCGGTCGAGATACGGGATCTGCGTTGTGCGGCTACCAGCGACACGAAGGAGGTTCGGGCGCGAGTTGAGGTGGACGCGAACGGGAAGGTTTTGAACGACGAGCTTGTTTGGGCTCGGGACGCCGCGAGGCACTAAGCCTGGTGTTCGTGGATTTTCTTTTCGTACATGATGAATCGCGAGGCCGCGTAGCTGACGCCAACGAGAACGATCAGGGCGGCGACCACGACGAGTTTGTGGGTCGCAAGGTAAGGCAAGGCTTGCGAGCCGTAGTGCACCGCCAAATATCCAACCGCGAAGTAGCGAACAACGCGGGCAACGGTTACTGCGGCCGTGAAACTCCAAAGCGGCACACGAAAGACTCCTGCGGCGAGCACGAAAAATTTGAAGGGAGTCGGTGGCGGCAGAAGGGCGGCGATCAAGATCCCGACAAATCCGTTTTCTTCAACGAATTGACGAAATTTAGCGGCACGCTTCCCGGCTTTCTCGTGGAAAGCGGCTTCGCCCGCTTTGAGGGCGAGGAAATAGAGCAAGATGCAGCCTAAAACCGAACCCGTCGTCGCAGCGGTCGCGTAGAGAATCATGCGCGCTGGCCTTTGGATGGAGAGCGAGATCAACAGCAAGTCGTTGATGACGGGGAACGTCAGGACCGACGAATCGAGGAACGAAATCATGAAGAGGCCGGGCCAACCGAGGCTGCCGGCGAATCCGACGATTTTTTGTTTCCAGCCGCTTAGATGGCCCTGCAACATTCCTCCGGATTCGGTTACCTTGCTCGGACCTCGTCCACAATTGCGCGTGTCAGCTTAGACAAGTCATTTGGCTCGATGATGAACGGCGGCGTCAGGTAGATGACGTCGCCGAATGGTTTGATCCAGCAGCCTTTTTCGATGAAACGCGCACGCAATCCTATCGCATCTACGGGGCGATCGATTTGTACGACGCCAATTGCGCCGCGGACGCGGACGTCAAGAACTCCGCGCGCGGGGCGGCAGGCGGCCAATTCCTCTGTCAGTTGAGCTTCGATGGCGCGGACTTGTCGGAGGCGCGGCTCGGTTTCGAACAGATCGAGTGAGGCGTTCGCCGCGGCGCAGCCGAGCGGGTAGGCCATGTACGTTGGACCGTGCATTAGGGCGGCGTCTGGGTCGTCGGACAGGAAGGCGTTGTAAACGCGATCGGCTGCGACGGTCGCGGCGAGCGGAACTGTGCCACCGGTCAGTGCTTTGCCCAGGCAGATGATGTCGGGTGCGACGCTGGCTTGCTCACAGGCGAACATCGAGCCGGTGCGGGCGAAGCCGGTGAAAATTTCATCGAAAATCAGCAAGACGTTGTGCCGTTGCGAGAGCGTCTTCAGCTCCGCGAGAACTTGCGCGTCGTGAAATTTCATTCCGCCGGCGCCCTGTACCAATGGTTCGACGATGATTGCGGCGATTTCTCGCGATTTATCGCTGAGCAAGCGGTCGAGCGCGGCTCGGCGCTCCTTTGTGTCGGGCAGGTCTACGACATATTGCTCTGGCACGACGCCTCGAAAAAGTCTGTGCATGCCTTCTTCGGGATCGCAGATCGCCATTGTGGCGAAGGTGTCGCCGTGGTAGCCGCCGCGGAAGCTTACGAATTTTGGGCGGCGCTCGCCCTGGTTTAGCCAGAACTGGACGGCCATCTTGAGTGCGACTTCGACAGCGATGGAGCCCGATTCGCTGAAGAAAACGTGATTCAAATTGCCGGGGAGCATTGACGCGAGGCGAGCGGCGAGGCGGTAAGCGGGTTCGTGGGCCAATCCGCCGAACATTACGTGTGGCATTTTCTCGAGTTGCTCGCGTACGGATTTCAAGATGTGC
>JAFAZL010000408.1 GCA_019239815.1 Acidobacteriota bacterium | reverse complement strand
GAAGTTGACCGCTTCGTTTTCGGCGTAGGCAGCAGCGAAGTGCGCGCCGGCGACGAGACAAGTACAAAGCGTGACTAGGAAGAGAACAATTGCGAGGAGGAGAGTTTTCAGAGGTGGGTGCGCCGGGACGGAAGGGTAACGCGGCGGAATCGGGATGAACGGCGGGAGTGATTGCCAGTCGGGCTGCGGTGGATCGAGAGAGATGTTTGAGTCTGGAACGGAGTTGGTCACTGGGAACGGAGCGATATCAGCTCGCTTTCAGTACAGCACAATCTTGGGGCGTTGTGCAAAAAGACGCGAGCGGCCGAGACGGCGGATTCATGTGTAGCGTGGTTAACGCTGAGATCCCTCGGCGTCCTGTGGACGCCTCAGGATGACAAAATTTCGTTGATGCGGGCCTTATTCGGATTTGGCTGGAGCTTCGAGTCCCTGCAATTCTTTTCCGGGCTTGAAGCGGACGGCTTTGCCTGGCGGGATGTTGACCTCTTCGCCGGTGCGCGGATTGCGGCCGATGCCGGTCTTGCGCGGCTTGACGCTGAAGACGCCGAAGCGGCGCAATTCGATGCGCTGGCCCCGGCCGAGCGCATTCTTGAGCGATTCGAATACCGTCTCGACCGCCTGTTCCGCCTTGGTACGGCTGATGTTTGGCGTCGTTGCGTTGACGACGGCATTCACAATGTCCAACTTGATCACACAATCCTCCCGCTAGTCTTGGCCGATGCTAGAGGCGACGGCGCGAGTTGTCAAGACGTGACGGGTAATCTACACTGACTTGAAATTTTCAACGGACATCGGCGAAATTGCTTGCGCTTGCGGTTTTTGCGCTGACGGAATCGAGTGTTTTCCGCGACGACGAAGTAGTGAAGCATCGAAGTAATGAAGCAAAGAAAAGGCGTGAGACGAAAGCTGAGGAGGATGGATGTCAGTTAAGCCCGACAAGTGGATCCGGCGGATGGCGCTGGAACATAAGATGATCGAACCGTTCACGGACCGGCAGGTTCGCGAAGGCGTGATCAGTTATGGAGTGTCGTCCTACGGCTACGACATCCGAGTGGCGGACGAGTTTCAGATTTTTACGAACGTGAATACGACGATTGTCGATCCGAAGCACTTCGATCCGAGGTCGTTGGTGGCGGTCAAGGGCGATGCTTGCATCGTGCCGCCGAATTCGTTCGCGCTGGCGCGGTCGGTGGAATATTTTCGGGTTCCGCGGAATGTGCTGACGATTTGCCTGGGGAAGTCCACTTACGCGCGATGCGGGATCATTGTTAATGTGACGCCGTTTGAGCCGGAGTGGGAAGGGTTTGTGACGCTGGAAATCAGCAACACGACGCCGCTACCAGCGAAAATTTATGCGAATGAGGGTTTGTGCCAGGTGCTGTTCTTCGAGTCGGATGAGGAGTGCGAGGTCAGCTACAAGGACAAGAAGGGGAAGTATCAGGCGCAGGGTGGAATAGTTTTGCCGCGGCTGTAGTTTTTTTCAAGAGATCATGAATCCTTGGGGCGCGGCGCACTTCGGCTGCGCCCTTTTTTGTTTGTGAGCTGAAAGAACGTGTGAACGCCGGATCGAATTGCGATTTGCACTTCACGCTGAGATCCCTTCGCTGCGCTCAGGATGACGGGTGGATTTGTATTGGTCAGGTCGCTGGGGTGGCGGGAGCTGCCGGTTGAATGCCGGAGATTTGCGTCAGCGTGGCGTTGTGTACGGGGTAGCCCTTTTCGCGCCAGGCGTCGAGGCCGCCTTGCAGCGGGCTGATATGTTGGATGCCCTGCTTGCGAAGCAAAATCGCGAGTTGCGCGCTGGTCGCTTCGTTGGGGCAGGTGCAGTAGAGGACGATCTGACGATCGCGCGGGAGCTTGTCGTTTTTCTCGCGGAGCTCCTGCGCATCGATACGAAATGCGCCGGGAATGGTTTCGGGATCGGCCTCGAAGTCGAGAGAGTGACGCAAGTCGACGATGACCATGTCCTCGTGGTGATCCATTTTTGTTTTCAATTCGTCTACGGTGATGCGCGATACGCGCAGTTCACGGATGAACCTTTGGCGGGCTATGTATTTGTTCGCGATGTACGCCGCGAAGCCGGCGATGGCGATGACGAGCAGCCAACCGCCCAGCACGGCGACGTGATCGGCGATCTTTTCGATCTGATTGCTGAAGACGAAGCCAAGACCTAAGAACGATCCAGCCCACAGTGCCGCGCCAGCGCAATCGAAGAGCAGGAAGCGTCCCAGTCGCATGTGAAAGATGCCCGCGAGTGGTGGCGCGACGGTGCCGAGTCCCGGCAGAAACTTAGCCAGCAAGAGTGAGCGCGAGCCCTCTTTGGCGAAGATTCCTTCGGTGCGGCGCACACACGAGTCTGGCTCGAGTGAAATCTTGCAAAGCAGCTGCAGAATCTTGATGCCCTTGATGCGGCCGAGTTGGAACCAGACGGTGTCGGCTATGGCGCAGGCGAACACCGCGGTCACAAGCGCGGCGAGCAAGTTCATGTGGTGGGTGCCGGCAAGAGCGCCCGCTGCTAACAGGATCGGGATGGAAGGAACCGGAAGTCCGATCTGCTCAAGAAACACCCATGCGAGCAGGACGACATAGCCGTGATGCAGGAGAAATTCCAGAGTGCCGTGCATGGGTTATGGGCTGGGGCCCCTTCTATTGGAAACGAGTCCTTATGTACAGATGCGGAAAGCCGCCTGAAGTTTCAGATCTCCGTTTCCGCCATTGTACAGCCATCTTCAAGGACGACTACTTCTTCAAAAACGACTACTTCCGCGCGAAGGAAGAAGTATGGCCCCATTCGCCGGTCATGACAAAGTCGGCAAGCGGTTTGCGAACGCGGGGAGCGAGTTCGCGTTCCTTGAGCTTGTCAGGTAGGGAATTCGGGTCACCAGGATAGCCGATCGCGATGGCGGCGACGGCTTGCCAGTCGTCGGGGATGTGGAAGACTTCGCGCGCTTTGTTCGCGTCAAACCCTGCCATCTGATGAACGTAGAGACCATCGGCGACGGCCTGGAAGCTGAGCTGTGCGCTGGCGCTGCCAACGTCATGGAAAGCGTGCGTGTTGGGTTTGCCGTCCTTGTTTCGAATCTGCGCGACGGAAATCGCCAGCACCGGCGCGTGTTTCGCCCAGCCCTGATTGAACTCGACCATCGTGCTCAGAATCTTGTCGAAATTCTCTTTGTCGTCTTTCGTGGCAACAATGTAGGCCCAAGGCTGAATATTGCTGCTCGAAGGCGCCCAGCGTGCCGCTTCAAATATGCTCTTCAAAATTTCCGGCGAGACTGACTTGTCGCTGAACGCACGGGGACTCCAGCGATGGAGCACAAGCTCATGTAACGGGGATTCTGCGGGAGCGGGATTCTTCATGACTGTACAACCTTTCGTGACCGTGAGTGATTTCTTGGCCGTGGTGAATCATTTGATGAAGCGAGACCGTGACGCGTTATGAGTTCGATGCGAACGGAAATGTAGTACACGCGAAAACGACGACGTGATGAAGAAGGGCGCGCCAAGCGCGCCCTTCATGAGGTACCGCACGGACGTACCGAAGAGCAGCTACTTCTTTTGCACCATTTCCGCATCGATCGTGATTGAGACGTCGTCACCGACGACTACGCCGCCGTTGTCCATCGTTGCGTTCCACTTCACGCCATAGTCCTGACGATTGATCTTCGTCGTGGCATTAACAGCAGAGCGCTGATTGCCCCATGGGTCCTTCACCGGCGCCGTCGGGCCGTCAACATCGAGCACAACCGACTTCGTCGTGCCGCGGATCGTCAAATCACCGGTCACTTTAAGCTTTCCTGCGCCAGCCTGTTCGACCTTGGTCGATTTGAAAGTCATCGTCGGATAGTGCGCGACATCGAAAAACTTATCGCTCTTCAGGTCCTTGTCGCGATCGGGCGTGCGCGTATCGACGGTCGAAACATCAATCGTCACATTGACGCTCGACTTGCTGATGTCCGAATCGTCCAGAATAACGGTGCCGTTTACGTTGCTGAAACCGCCGCGAACCGTCGAGATCGCCAGGTGCTTCACCGAGAATTGCGCTGCGGTGTGTGCTGGATCGAGCTGCCAGGTTGTAGTTGCCGCCGAAGCCGGCAGCGTCAAAAGCGCGGCGAGGCCGGTGGCGAGTGCGAAGCGAGTTAGAGAATGGCCCATGGTTGTCTCTCCTTTGATTTTGCGTTTCTGTTTCTGAAATTCGACTGCCTTCAAACTCTCCGGCTCACGAACAGGACTTCGCTCGCGCGGACGGATCTTTTTCCAGGACTTGATCGAGCAATTCGATCAATAACTTGAGCCGAGCGCCAGGAACATGCGCGAACTGGCGCTTATGCAGGTCGTGCACGGGCTGGTCGAGAGTTTTCAGTAATTCAAGTCCCTGTGCCGTAATGCGCGTTTTCACCACACGGCGATCATCCTTCTGGCGTTCGCGGGTGATCAAAGAGCGCTTCTCCATACGATCGAGGAGGCGGGTCATATCGGGATCGTGGGAAATCATGCGGTCGGCGATGCTGCTGCAGGCCAGGCCTTCGGGCTCGGCGCCGCGCAGAATGCGCAAAGTGTTGTATTGCGCCGCCGTTAAATCGTTGGCTTTCAGAAGTTGCTCCACTTGCTGTCCGAGGCCATCGGCGGCCTTTTGTAACGAGATGAAGGCGTGAGCCTCGAGGGAAGCGGAAAGCTTGCCGGAGCGTGAGGCGTTGCTCATGGTGATACGATAGTCGTTACAACGAATAATGTCAAGAGGAAAGATTATTAAAAATTTTTCAAACTTTCGAATCTTCGCACGATCTGTAGACGGGGAGACGCAGCCGTTTCAAGCTTTACGCAATGGACGTAGATCGACTTCGCTCAAGAAGCTTTGCGGACCTTGTGTGACCAGCATTGCCACCGCGTGCGCAACGTCGTCAGCCGCGAGAACTTTGGTCGCGTCCTTCGGCCCGCGTCCCGAAAATTCGGTCGCCACGCTACCTGGAAATATCGCCGCCACGCGGATGTTGTTCCCGCGCAGATCTTCCGCCATGCACGCGGTCAATCCGCGCAGGCCCCATTTCGACGCGCAGTACAATCCGCCCCCGGCGAACGCATTTTTCCCCGCCAGCGAAACAATATTGATGATATCGCCGCGACCGTGACGAAGCATCGATGGCACGACGGCCTTCGAAACGAGAAACACGCTCTTGAGATTCGTATTGAGCACGCGATCCCAATCGGCTTCAGACTTCTCCTGCACGGGTCCGAAAACGCCGATACCGGCATTGTTGACCAGAATCGAAATTGGCCCGAGCGTCGACTCGGTGTCTCGCACGAGCGCTTCGACATCGGAAGCGGACGTAACGTCAGCACGCTGCGCGAATACGCCGGTTACCAGTCCGCGCAGCTCCGCCTCGATCGCCTGGAGCGCATCGCGGTCGCGGCCGCATATGGCAATGGCGCTACCCATCGATGCCAGGCGCCAGGCAATCGCGCGCCCGATGCCGCGGCTGGCCCCAGTTACAAGCGCAACTTGACCGGCCAATGGGGGTTTTTCTAACTGACCGAAATCTACTTTGCTAATCGGAGTCATCGGAATTCTTCCTCGTCGGAGGCTAAGTTTTATGCGACACTCAGCTTAATTGGGCACCAGAACAAAGGTCGGGCCGTCTAATGTACTGGCTTATTAGAGTTGATGCGAGTGGTCTGGGCGGTGGCGGCTAAAGCCGACAGCTCGATGGACAAATACCCCTAGATACATACTTCTCTGTAGGCAAACGGCTTGCGGTGACCACCTGCTTTACCTATAATCCCGAAGTTTTAGCAAACAAGGTGAGTCCCGGCTAGCGTTCCGGGAGTGGTAGCAATCCATTATAAGGCTAGGATTTTGAGCGAGGGAGAAACGGAATGAACGGATCACGGAGACTGGCGGGCCTCGCAGTGGTGGCGGCGCTCTGCTTGATGCTCGGAAATGTAACCACCGCGAGGGCGCAAGCCGCCGCGGCGGGGGGCCAAGATGCGGCGAAGCCACAGTACACGATGGCGGAATACAACGCCTACACCGCGGCGCAAGCGACGAAGGATCCAACGGCGCAGATTAAGGCGCTCGACGATTTCGTTGCGAAGTACCCGAACTCGGCACTGCTGATTTACGTTTATCCGCTCTACTACAACGCTTACAGCCAGTTGAAGAATTGGAACAAGGTCATCGAGTATGCCGACAAGACGCTCGCACTCGGCGACAAGATCGAACCCCCGGTGAAGTATCAGGCGTACTATGCGCGCGCTTTCGCCTACACGAACATTCAGCCGGCGCCGACCGATCCCGATCAGGCGAAGAAGGCGCGGCAGGCTGCGCTCGATGGACTGCAGACGCTGAACTCACTGAAGAAGCCCGACAACATGTCGCAGGACGATTTCGACAAGCAGAAGAAGGCGCCCGCGATTCTGTTCAACTACACTGCCGCAACGGCTGCAACGACGCAAAAAGATAATGCCGCGGCGATCGAATCGTACAAAGCAGTTCTCGCATTGACGCCGGATGACGCGGTGACGCTCTACCGCGTCGGGCAGTTATACGAAACGATGACGCCGCCGCAGCACCTCGACGCTTTCTGGTATTTCGCGAAGTCGGCGAGCGCCAAAGGCGGGAACCCGCAGCAGCAGACACAGGTCAAGGCCTACCTGCGCAAGTTGATCGTGAACTATCAACAAGCTTCGTGCGACAACCTGATTGACGCGGAATTGAACGAGCTCTTGCAACTCGCGGGCAGCTCCGCGGACCGGCCGTCGACCTACACTCTGCCCAGCGCGCAGGATCTCGACGCGGCGCGTAAGGACATGACAATCGCTTCGGTCATTGCCGACCTGAAGGCCGGCGGCGACAAGGCCAAGGTGACGTGGCTCGCTTCGTGCGGGCTCGAGTTCCCCGATGTGCCGGGCAAGCTGATCGAAATCACGCCGGGCGGCGATTCGACCCAACTCAAGGTTGCGTTCGTAACCAGCGACGCCGAGTTTGATTCCAAAACGACTCCCGACATGGATGTGAAGGTTGTCGGCCAGCCGGATGCGGCAAAGCTCGAGAAGGACAATCCGGTGCGCTTTACCGGCACGCTGATGTCCTACGATCCCGATCCCGCGTTCATGCTGCACTGGGACAAGGCGAAGGTGAACGAGGAAGACATCCCGAAGGAAAAGGATAAGGGCAAGAAGAAGCGACCGGTGACCAAGAAGCAGCAGTAGCGTATAGGGTTAGCGGAAGCTTGAAGTTTTCAAGTGAACGGCGCTCGGGCGATACCCCGGGCGCCGTTTTGTTTGCAGTAGGAACAAAGATTCTGTGCGACTCAGTGGTGCGGTGCGTATGGTTGTTTTAGATGGGAAACAGCCGCGCCGTTAGCGTCTAACGGCCGTTGCGGCGATGGTCCAGCTTGTATTCGGTGAGTTTCCTGCTGAGCGTGTTGCGGTGGATGCCCAGAAGGTGTGCGGCTCGCGACTGGTTGCCGTCAACGCGATCCAGCACGCGCTTGATGAATCGCTTTTCGAATTCCCCGACAGCTTCATCAAAGAGAATGCCGCGTTCCACCATCTGGCTGACTAGTCCTTCCAATTGATCCTTCACGTCTCCACGCTCCAGAAGCCGCAACTACTCCCCGGGGCCGAACTGCTAGTCATGATTCCCAGGCCGATCGATCAGTCGAGCTCGTGTCCCGTCAGGATGCGATACGCCTCACGATATTTCGCGCTGGTGAGCGCGACGATTTCGGGTGGCAACTCGGGGCCCGGCGGCGTCTTGGACCACTGAATGCGCTCGAGATAGTCGCGTACGAACTGTTTGTCGAATGAAGGCTGAGGTCCCCCGGGCTCGTAATGAGCGGCGGGCCAGAAGCGCGACGAGTCGGGTGTGAGCGCTTCATCGATCCAGATGAGTTCGTCGGTGCCGCCAGGATTTTTCAGCAGGCCGAATTCGAATTTCGTGTCGGCGAGGATGATACCGCGCGGCTCGGCGTATTTTGCGGCGCGGTGGTAGATGTCGATGCTGATGTCGCGGACTTTCTCAGCGAGTTCTCGCCCGATCATCGTTGCGGCTTGATCGAACGAAATGTTTTCGTCGTGGCCGGTTTCAGCTTTCGTCGCTGGAGTAAAGATGGGTTCCGGCAAGCGGTCGGATTCGACCAGGCCGTTCGGCAGATCGATGCCGCAGATTTTCCCGCTGACGCGATAGTCTTTCCAGCCTGATCCGGAAACATAGCCGCGCACAACGCATTCGATCGGAAGAGGTTGCGTCTTGCGCACGACCATCGAGCGGCCGGCGAGTTCGTCTTTGTAGGCGTCGAAGGGAGCAGGGAAGTCGGTTGCGCTGAGAACGTGATTCGGAATCACGTCGCGCAGCAAATCGAACCAGAAGAGAGAGAGTTGCGTGAGTACTCGTCCCTTGTCTGGAATTCCCGTGGGCAGCACGACGTCGAACGCAGACAGACGGTCGGACGCTACGATCAGCAGCTTGTCGCCGAGATCGTAAATGTCGCGCACTTTGCCGCGTGCGGCGGGTGCAATACCGCCAAAATTTGTCTCTCTTACAACTCGCATCGCTGCACCAGAAGGCAAGGTCGACTTCCCCTGAAGAAAGTGTGATGCATTCTAGCGTAGCGCGCTGGCGTGTCAATGTAACGAGCGTGTGGAAAAAATTGGAAAAGAGTTGTGTGCGAGAAAAATTTTCGTACGGCAACTTTGCAATTGAAATTCTTACGCCATTCAGCTAGCCAATATCCGTTGTACGAAAGTCGTTTGCGTTGGAAAAAAAAGAGGCGAGTTCCTGGCTCGCCTCGTGTCACTCATTTTGCTACGTTGCGAGTGGCTACGCTGCAGACGCCGCCATCGTCTTTTTCGGCATGTCGTCGCCTTCCCAGCGCACGCTGACGAGCTTCGAAACCCCGGGCTCCTGCATTGTCACGCCGTAAAGCACGCTGCCGGTCTCCATCGTCTTGCGATTGTGC
>JAFAZL010000368.1 GCA_019239815.1 Acidobacteriota bacterium | reverse complement strand
AGAGTGCGCAAGTTGTTTTGATTCAGTGGGTTGCACGCGGTACGTTTTAAGGAGTGTGTAAGTTGTTTATTTGGTTGCAGTTGTGACCTTTTGTCCTTCGCTATTTGTTTGCTTTTTGTTGACTAAGTTATAACGCTGCCATCCTCTGCGAGTTCCCGCCAAAATCGTGGTGCCGACCGGAAGCGCAGAGAGTTTCCGCAATTGCGCGGGCCCTCGAAGCTTAGCGTAAACCGGCGCGTTCACGGGAGCAAACGCGGAGAAAGGGCCTCGGTTCCCTTCGGTCGGAATGAAAAATATTTATTTGGGTGCGAAACCAATCGTTTCGGCGTGCGCTCGAGGATGAACGCAGTTCTCTACGAGCGGATTATAGCACGCCGAAAATTTGAGGTTCGCGTTGCGATTCGAATGCGGCGGTTGAGATCGTGCGGACAAGGGGCGCAGCGGTGCTGCGTTCGTACGTGATCGCGACTGGGCGCGGTGGTCCGCGAACATGGCGGGATGGGAGGTGCTGCGTTTTAAATCCCGCGTTCTGCGAAACGAACGCGGCTACAGGGTGGCGAGCGGATAGATCGAGAAGAAGTTGACGGCTGAGATCCTTCGCTGCGCTCAGGATGACAAACGTGTAGGAGTAGAGATACGGGGCCAGAACACTCGTGCTCGACGATGTGGGGTTAGATGGTGATGACGATTTTGCCGAAGTGGGTGGCGGTGGAGAGGTGGCGGTAGGCTTCGGGGGCTTGGTCGAAGGGGAAGGTGCGGTCGATGAGTGGCTTGATTTTGGATTGGGTGATGGCGCGGGTCATGTCTTCGAACATTTTGGTGGTGCCGACGTAGATGCCCTGGAGGTTGGCGCCTTTCATCATCATGGTGAGCGGGTTGGTGTCGCCCTTCGATCCGGCGACTACGCCAATCAGGGCGATTTGGCCTTCGGGAGCTACGGCTTTGTAGGATTTGGCGAGAGTGCCGGGGCCGCCGACTTCGATGATGTGATCGACACCGCGCTTGTTGGTCAGCTCGGCGATTTTCTTTTCCCAATCGGGAGTTTGGCTGTAGTTGATGCCTTCGTCGGCGCCGAGTTCTTTTGCGCGAGCGAGTTTTTCACTGCTCGAAGACGTGATGATGACGCGAGCACCCGCAGCTTTGGCGAATTGGAGGGCGAAGATGGAGACGCCGCCGGTGCCGAGGCAGAGGACGGTTTGGCCTGGTTTTACGGGGTTGCGAGTGGCCATGAGTGCGTGCCATGCGGTGACGGCGGCGCATGGGAGTGTTGCGCCTTCTTCGTACGAGTAACCTTCGGGGAGATGGACTACGCCGTCTTCGTTTAGCGCGACTAATTCGGACAACATGCCGTTCGTTGAACCACCCATGGCCGGGCGGGAGTATTGCATGGCGCCGTCGTACCAGGTTTGGAAGAAGGTGCCGGCGACGCGGTCGCCTTGTTTGAAGCGTTTTACTTGCGAGCCCACGGAGATGACTTCGCCGGCGCCGTCGGAGAGAGGGATGAGATCGTTTTTCATCGGGCCGCCGAAGTAGGCGCCGTTGGCTACTAGGTTGTCGCGGAAGTTTAGGCTCGCGGCTTGGACACGGATGAGGACTTGGTCGGGAGCGGGCTGGGGTTCGGGGAGGTGGGTTAGTTTGAGGCCGTCGAGGGTGGTGGAGTCTTTTGCGAGGATGTAGGTTTTCATGGGAAAGGACAGTTTACAGTCGACAGTTGAAAGTCGAAAGGGAAGAACCGGGGAGCGGTTGTGCCATCGAGTTGAGTGAAGTTGAGATTAAGCCGGGGTCCCTCCACTGCGTGAGCCCACGCGTTCGCTCAGAAGCGAACGCAAAGAAAAGGCGTGGGCTCACTTCGGTCGGGATGACAAGTACTCTCACTTTGCGAATTTTGGGGCATCGACGGAAGCCGAGTGCGGAAAAACGGCGCGGCGGGTCGATGGTGGTGCGGGGGACGTGAGATCCTTCGCCGCCTTGTGGGCGCCTCAGGATGACAATCGGGGGTGGCGGATGGAGCGAGGCAAGACGCAACGGCCGGGCGGAGCAAGCCCCGCCCCTACAAAGAGACGAAGGGCAGCCACCGGCCGGTGGCTGCCCGTTGTTGAGTTGAGCGGCTGCGGCGCGAGTGGAGCAAAGCAATAGCGACGCGTTCGCAAGAACTCTTGAGTCTGAAACGACGCTCGGACTAGAGGGCGGCGCAGACGGATTTTACTTCGGTGTAGTGTTCGAGGGCTTCGTGGCCCATTTCGCGGCCCCAGCCGGATTGCTTGTAGCCGCCGAATGGAAGTGCGGCGTCGAAGACGTTGTAGCAATTGATCCAGACGGTGCCGGCGCGGAGTTTGTTGGCGATCTTGTTGGCTTTCTTGATGTCGCGGGACCAGACGCCAGCGGCGAGGCCGTAGATCGAGTCGTTGGCTTTCTTGACGATTTCGTCGAGATCGGAGAAGGGAGTCGCGACGACGACCGGGCCGAAGATTTCTTCCTTCACGACTTTCATATCGTCGGTGGCGTCAACGAGAACCGTTGGTTTCACGAAGTAGCCTTTGTCGCCATGGCGTTCGCCTCCGGTAAGCGCCTTGGCTCCGTCCTTCTTGCCGGAATCCATGTAGCCGACCACGCGATTGAGTTGCTCTTCGGAAACGAGCGGACCCATGTCGCATTCGGGATCGAAGCCGGGGCGCACGCGAATTTTCTGCGCGGATTGCGCCATGCCATCGGCGACCTTGTCGAAGACTTTCTTGTCGACGAAAAGGCGCGAGCCGGCGCAGCAGCACTGGCCGTGGTTGAAGAAGATGGCGCTGGCGGCGCCGGGGATCGCGGTGTCGAGGTCGGCGTCGTCGAGAATGACGTTGGGGGATTTGCCGCCGAGTTCGAGCGAAACTTTTTTGAGATTGCCGGCGCTGGCCTGGATGATGAGCTTGCCGACTTCGGTGGAGCCGGTGAAGGCGACTTTGTCCACGTCGGGATGAGCGGAGAGCGCGGCGCCAGCCGTTTCGCCGAAGCCGGGGACGATGTTTATGACGCCCTCGGGGAAGCCGGCGGCTTCGACGAGTTCGCCGAGGCGGAGCGCGGTGAGCGGTGCCTGTTCGGCCGGCTTAAGAACGATCGTGCAGCCTGCGGCGA
>JAFAZL010000270.1 GCA_019239815.1 Acidobacteriota bacterium | reverse complement strand
TCATCGCTGCTGCCGACCGCCTGAATCTGGCCATGGTCTTTACGGGGATGAGGCACTTCCTACATTAATCGGAAGGCCGCAGTCCGTACAAATCTCATGCGTCATCCGGTCAAAGCTGCGCATCCAACCCCGTGACCTCAATGAAGGAGCCGAACATGGCCACCAAACCCGGAACGGCGCGCACCAACGAACCAAGCGGCGACGAGCAAACCATCGTCCTGCAAGTGGGAACCGAACTCCGCATTACCAATAACGGCGAAATCATTCTCAGCAATCCCGAGCTAGAGCTGTCACGGGAAACACGCGCCGCCGACGCGACCATCCTTTACAAATTCGACCCGAATAGGGGTGAGCACAGTTTCCGCCTGGTCGATCCCCTGGCCGACCACAAGCACATGAAGAAGCACAAGCCCGGCGACTAGCCCGCCGGACACGCAACTTCAAGCAATCGGCGCCAAGTCCGCGCCGGTTCTGTACCAAACAAGCGTCCTCACCCCGTCCCAACGCTTGGCAGCACATCGTTTAGCAAGGCGAGGGCATCCTACTCTGATGCGCTTTGACGCCGGCCGACCCCGTCCCTCGGCGCGCAAACCGCTGCAACGCCAGCGTGCCGCGCCTGGAAATGCCGCACCCGAAGTCTTTTGACCGACTTTCGGACGCGTGGGATACTTCTCTTTTGGGGTAAACATGAGCCTTTTTCGATCGACAGTCATCGCGATCCTGCTCGCGCCTGTAACGGCTTTGGGCGCGCAGCCGCAAAAGCCCGCCGAAGCTGCCCCAGCGCCGCAATCTCAGTCCCAGACGCCAGCGCAGGGCGTTACCCCTGGCACCCTGCTCGCCGAAGAATCGGGCATCACCCAAGCCCCCTCCGGCGAAGGCAAAGCCTCAGAACGTGCCGATGCCTATTACGACTTCACAATGGGCCACGTTTACGAGCAGCAGTTTGAGAACACCAGCAAGCCCGACTACGCCACACAAGCCATCGACTTTTACAAAAAAGCCTATGCGCTCGACCCGAAATCCCCTGTCATCGGCGAGCGCCTCGCCGAAATGTATTGGAAAGCGCGCCGCGAGCACGACGCGATCGCTGAAGCGCAGGAAATCCTGAAGCGAGACCCCAACGATGTTCCAACGCGTCGCTTGCTCGCGCGGATTTACATCCGCAGCCTCGGCGACGTGAGCGCCAATGGCGGCCAATCCGAAGTGGCCGACCGGGCCATCGAGCAATACAAAGAGATTTATCGCCTCGAACCGACTGACACGGAATCGGCGCTGTGGCTCGCCCGCCTCTATCGCCTGCGGAATGAGCATGACAAAGCGGAAGACGTGCTGCACGGCATCCTCAAAGCCGATCCGGAAAATGAGCCGGCGGTCGAACAGCTCACGCAACTTTTGCTCGACGAAGGGAAGTCCGGCGAAGCGGTCTCGCTGCTCGAAGAGATGACGAACCGCAATCCATCGCCGGTCTTGCTCGATTTGCTCGGCGACGCCTACACGCAGACGAAGGATCTCGCCAAGGCCGAAGCTGCCTATCGTCGCGCCTCGGAAGTCGATCCGTCGGAACTCAATCACCTGCGCGGACTCGGCCAGACACTCATGGCCGAAGAGAAATATCAGGATGCGCTCCCGGTCTATCAGAAGTTGATCGACTTGATGCCCGACGACGCCGACAACTACCTCGCGATCTCGCAAATCTATCGCGAACTGAATCAACTCGATCAAGCCGAACAGAATCTGCTCAAGGCCCGCCAGTACGCGCCCGGCGACGTCAAAATCATGTACAACGAAGCGATGTTGTACGAAGCACAAGGGCGCTTCGAAGATGCGATTCGCGTGCTGTCGGATGCGATCGTCGGCGTGAAGCAGTCGACCGTGCTTCCATCGCGCCGCCGCTCGCTTGCTATCCTCTACCAGCAGCTTGGCCAGCTCTATCGCGATCGCCAGAACTACTCCGCCGCCGCGTACACTTACGATGAACTCGGCCATCTCGGCGATGAAGAAGACCGCCGTTCGCGCATGCTGCTGATGGACACCTACCGCGAAGCCCGCGATCTGCCAAAGGCCCTGCAGGTCGGCAAAGATGCGATCACAAAATATCCGAAAGATCCCGCTGTGCAATCGCGCGTCGCGTCGCTCTACGGCGAAAACGGCCAGGTCGACGACGCCGTCAAGCTGCTTCGGTCGCAGCTCAGCAATACCGAAGCCGACCGCGAAACCTATCTGAACATCGCGCAGGTTTACGAGCGCGCCCGCCGCTTCAAGGAAGCCGAAGAGGCTGCCAAAGCCGCCGAAGCTCTGCCGGGCGATGCGCGCGACAACGAGACCACATACTTTCTGCTCGGCGCCATCTACGAGCGCGAAAAGCTTTACGACAAAGCCGAAGAGCAATTCAAAAAAGTGATCTCGATGGATCCTGGTAACGCGCCCGCGCTCAACTACTACGGTTTCATGCTCGGTGATCTCGGCCAGCGTCTCGATGAAGCGGAGTCGATGGTGAAGTCCGCGCTAAAGATCGAGCCCTACAACGGCGCCTATCTCGACTCTCTAGGCTGGATTTATTACAAGCAGGGCAAATACAACGAAGCCGAATCGTGGCTGCACAAAGCGGTCGAGCGCGATCCGCACGACCCGAATATTCGCTCACACCTCGGCGACGTCTACGCCAAGCAGGGCCGCACCGAACAGGCCGCCACCGAATGGGAGAAAGCGCTGACCGAATGGCACCGCTCGCTGCCGGCCGACATGGAAACCGACAAGATCGCCGAAGTCGAAAAGAAGGTCGGCTCGGTGAAGCACCGCGTCGCGCAAAAATCGGTGCCGCAAGACAACAAGCACCAGTAGAACAGTCGACAGTTGAAAGTTGAGAGAAAACGGCCCGATGCAGAGCCGGCGACTTTCACGTGTAAAATACCCCGGCCATGCGTGAAGTCCGAATCCCTTCGTTCGCGAAGATCAATCTGCGTCTCGACATTGTCGGCAAACGCGCCGACAACTATCACGAGCTGCGCACGATTTTTCAGACCATCTCGCTTCACGATGATCTTCGTCTCCGCTCATCTCGCGAACCGGGAATCTCGCTCACCATCCACGGCAACGCGCGCCTCGCGCAGGAGCCGTTCGAGAAAAACCTCGTCTATCGCGCCGTCGATGCACTGCGGCGCGAGCTGAAAATCCGCGGCGGCGTCGAGATCGACCTCTACAAAAAGATTCCCGCAGGCGGTGGGCTCGGTGGAGGTTCCAGCAATGCCGCCGCAGCCCTGCTCGGCTACCTCCAACTCACGCACAAAAAAATCCCGCTCGACCGCCTCATCGCAATCGCCACTCCACTCGGCGCCGACGTGCCATTCTTCCTCTTCGGTGGCCGCGCACTCGGCGTAAACAAGGGCGACGAAATCTACCCACTTGAAGACGTTAAAAAACACGCCATTCTCGTGGTCGCGCCGCAAGGCATCCACGTCTCGACCCCCGACGCATTCCGCTGGGTTAACGCGCCCCCACTCCCGTCTTCTCAAAAGCCGCCCTCTCGCTCCCAATTGACAAAATCCCTCTCAAACCCTAAACTTTCAAGGTTCTGTGCTCTGTGCTGGAGCGCGCAGTTAGCCGGCCTCTCGAACGATTTCGAGGCAGCCGTCTTCCGGCGTCACCCTCGGCTCGCAACCAT
>JAFAZL010000093.1 GCA_019239815.1 Acidobacteriota bacterium | reverse complement strand
CGAGCCAACTGCCGAGAAGTAGGGCGATGCCGGGCAGCGCGGGAGCGAGGTAATACTCCTGGCGCGTAGAGAAGCTAAAGAAGAGCAAGATCACGATCGCCCAGACGAAGAAGAGGAGCAGGGCGGATTCTTGCGACGTGCGCATATCGGCGTTGCGCAGCAGACGGAGACGCACCTGGCGAAGAGCTTGGGGCAGGAACGAACTCCAGGGCATCAGCCAAACTAGGATCATTCCCCAGAAAAGGAAAAGAGGGAAGGTGCCGTAGTCCGCAGGGTAGCGCTTGCCGATGTAACGGAGAAAGTGTTCGTTGACAAAATAGAACCAGAGAAAACCTTTGGCCTGACCTGCGGGAGGATTGCGAAGCGCGGCAAGGATGTGCCAGGGCGCGGCGACGATTAGGAGAACGATCGTGCTGGACATGAGGCGCATTTTCAGCAAATGACGGAGATCGCCGACCTGGAGGAGGAACACGAAAATAATCGCGGCGGGGAAAACAATCCCGATGAGGCCCTTGGTCAAGACATTGAGGGCAACCGTGACGGCGAGCGCCCAGCACGAGAAGACCGATGGTCTGCTGGATTGCCAGCCGTCGAGGAAAAAGTAGAGGCCGAGACCGATCCATAATCCGACAAGAAGATCAGGAATGAGGATACGCGTGAAAAGGTATGGGCCGAACGATGTGACGCAGACGACTGCGGACCAAAATCCGGCGGAGGGAGTGAGGAAACGGCGGCCCATTTGAAGGAGGAGGAACGCGAGGGCGAGAACGCCGAGGCCCTGCGCGAGGCGAGCGGTCCACTCGGTGACACCGAAGAGAGAAAAGCTAACGGCCATCGCCCAGTATGGGAGAGGAGCTTTTTCCAGATAACGGATGCCGTTTTCGTGGAGCGTGACCCAGTCGTGAAGCGTGAGCATCTCGCGGCCGGCTTCGGCGTGAGCGCTGTCGGCATCGTCGAACAACGACGGGCGGAACAAACCCGGGACGAAGATGGCGGTCCACAGAAGGAAAATCGCGAGAAGCGAAGGCCACTGCCGTCCGGATGGGATGCTCATGCGCGGACGCGGGTCGAGACAATGCTCGACAGAGTGGGCTTGGGCACTGTGGGCATATTCAAAAATTTTAGCATGGCGACGGAATCAGCCTATCGCGACGAGCGCGACACCTGCGCAGACCAGTGAGACTCCAGCCCAGCGACCGGCGCTGATTTTTTCGCCGAGGAAATATTTGGCGGCGAGGGTGCCGAAGACGTAGGGATTGAGCGCGGACGCCGGTATGACGAGGCTGATGGGCTCCCACGAAAGGAGGAGCAAGAGCGAGTAAAAACTGGCCGCGAGCAGCGGGATCCCTGTCCAGAACCATGGATTGCGCAGCGCCCGACCCAGAAACGCGAAAATTTCGCGAGGGCGGAAGCGCGCCGGCTCACCCGTAATTTTCATAGCGTGCGTGATGATGATTTCGCCGGCGGTGCTGCTGACGATGAAGACGCCGAACATGACGATGCTGCGGATCATGCGGCGACTTTCTGTTCGGTGATGACGTCGGTGGTGCGGGGCTTTGTGAGGCCGACGAGCAAGACACCGAAGCAAATCAAGCCGACGCCGATCCAACGGCGCGGAGAGACAGATTCGTGAAGGACGGTGATGGCAAGAAGCGTGACGAGCGCATATCCGAACGCGCCTGCCGGCATGACGTAGCTGTAGTCGGCCCAGCTCATGAGGAGCATGTAGCTGGCGGTGAAGCCGATCAGGAAGAGGATCGCCAGCCAGATGGTGCCGCTGGTGATTGTGGCGATGAATGCGTGTTGCAGACCTGCCGAGGTGAGAGGAACATTGCCGATTTGCGTCATGCCGCGCTTGAGCATGAGGTCGCCGGCGTTGGCGCAGGTGACCATCACCAGAATCATGAAGAAGGTTTTTATGCGCAGGCGGTGGTCGCGATGCATTTGAATATTGTACGAAAGATTTCGGAATGGGTAGCGAGATTGGGTAGTTGACGAAAAAGTTTTTGGAAAGGTTGGGAAAACCCGCACCCTCTGAAAACCTGAGGGTGCGGCACCCAAATGCCAACAGAAGGGATTAGTCGTTGCCGGAGGCGGAGCCAGGGACGGCTACCATTGTTTTTTCCTGATCGCCGCCTTCGCGGACCCACTTCCAGCGTTCGGAGCGAAGCTTCAAGAACGACGTGGCTTCGTGGTAGAGGCGTTTGCGCTCGTGCGAATCCCAGAGAGCTTCCTTGACGATGCGCCACACGACCTTGGGGCGGAAATAGTAGTCGTCGTAGAAGCGGTTCACGCCGGCCATCATTTCGGCCTTGCTGAGGTGCGGATATTCGATGTGCGGGAGCTGGTGACCGCCGGTGTCGGCAAGCGCTTCGACGCGGAGGAAGCCGTCCTTCGACATCTGCTCGTGGAGCTCGGTGCCGGGCATGGCGTGAGCGAGGGAGACCTGAATGGTTTCGCAGTCGAGTTCTTTGGCGAAGTCGATGGTCTTGTTGATGGTTTCAGCAGTTTCACCTGGAAGACCGATGATGAAGTCGCCGTGAACCTTGATTCCGACCTTGCGGCAATTCTTCATGAAGGTGCGCGCCATTTCGACTGTAGCGCCCTTCTTGATGTTCTTGAGGATCTGCGCGTCGCCTGATTCGAAGCCGACGATAAAGAGGCGAGCGCCGCCGTCGGCCATCGCCTTCAGAGTTTCGTAGTCGCTGTGAACGCGAGCAGTGGACGACCAGCGGAACTTGTATTTCTTAAAGCGCGCGGAAAGATCCATAACGCGGTCTTTGCGGATGTTAAAGGTATCGTCGTCGAAGAAGACTTCCTTCATCTGCGGGAAGTGTTCGAGCGTCTGGGCGATTTCGCGTTCGACGTTGGCGGTGGAACGCGTGCGCCACGCGTGGCCGGAAATGGTTTGCGGCCACATGCAGAAGGTGCAGAGTGCCGGGCAGCCGCGCGTCGTGTAGAACGAAACGAACGGATGCAGAAGGAAGGGGACGTTGTAATTTTCGATTTTCAGGTCGCGCTTGTAGATGTCGGTCGCGAACGGGAGAGCGTCGAGTTCTTCGGTGTGAAGCTGAGGACGCGAGGCGTTCTGGACGACCTTGCCGTCTTTACGGTAGGCGACGCCGAGAATTTGGTCGAGCGGTTTGCCGTGCGCGTACTCGACTACGGAATGATCGAACTCACCGATTGTGACGAAATCGATGTCTTCGCTGGCGGCGAGCGTTTCGGCGGGCTTGATGTGGCCGTGCGGGCCGACGAAGGCGACCTTCATGCTGGGGTTGGTTTCTTTAATTTTGCGGAGAAGCTTGATGTCGGAATCGAAACCGACCGTCGAGGTGAAGAGGACCAGGAACTCGTAGTCTTTGCAGATGTCGATGGTCTGGCGCCAGTCGATTTTTGCGGGCGAGGCGTCGACGAGGCGGCTGCCGGGAATCATGCCGGCGGGATAGGTGAGCCAAACGGGATACCAGTAGGACTCGATTTCGCGGGTCGCGGGCCAACGCGAGCTTGCGCCGCCGTCGAAATTTTCGAAGCTCGGCGGATTTAAAAGCAGTGTTTTCAAAACGTCCGGCATTATGCTCCCTCAGATGCGTCCGCGTCGGACCGCGGAATATGCAAAATGTTTCCGATCGCGTTTACCGTCGCGCTGGCAGCATTCGCTAAGCGATGCGGGCTGCCCTTTCCGGCGCGGAATGGTCCCTAGGACTAGATTCATTTTAACGGAGTTGGTTGTATTTCGGACACAGGAATCTGTGAACGGTGCTTGGGAAGCACCGAACGGGTAAATGGCGCATTGAGTGGGGGTTAGGAGGAGGTGGAAAGGCTGCACTCCCAGATTTTGGATCGCATGATTTGGAGATTAGAGGGAGATGAGGATTTCGTGGATGTGGTCGAGCCATTGGGTGTGCTCAGGTTTCATCAGGACGGAGCGGAGGGCGGTGACGGTCGGCTTGTCGCGACGGATGGTGGCAGGGAGATCCTGGAAGAAGGAGACTGGGAGTTCTGCGAGGGCTAGATGCAAATTTTTTGCGGCGGCGGCTTCAAAGATTCGTCGCGACTCAGAGGAGATTTCGGTGAAAGTTGCGGAATCGGATTTCGGGCGCGGGATGAAGATGACGATGTCGAGTTCGGGTTCGAAGGCGGGGATGAATCTGTTGCCGGCTTTGAGTTTTCTGTAGAGGGCGAGGGCGGTGTCTGTTCCCTCTTGGAGTTGCTGGGCGAATTCGCCGTTTTTTGTGAGTGGCAATAATTTTTGAGTGGCCCAGAGCGCGGCGGCTGCGGCGCCGGGGCGAGAGCATTCGAGGCTGATTTCGCCGAGATGGAGTTCGGCGGAACTGAAATAGGTGTATGGCGAATCATGTTTGTAAAGACGACCCACTGACGGATCTCGGAATAAAACACAGCCGCAGCCGTAGGGTTGGAGTCCATGTTTGTGGGGGTCGATGACGACGGAATCGGCTTCAGATATCTTCGCGAAGGCGGCGGTAGCGTCGGGCGCTAGATTTTGCGCGAGGGTGAAGTATCCACCGTAAGCGGCGTCGGCGTGGATGCGGAAATTGTAACGATCGCGAAGTTTGAGGATTTCGGGGAGCGGATCGACGGAGCCGGTGGCGGTAGTGCCCATAGTGACGACGACGGTGCCGATGTCGTTTTTCGCCTTGAGGCGCTTTTCGAGTGCGTAGACATCCATGCGCGCGAGATTGTCGACCGGGATCGATTCGAAATCGAGTTGGAGGACGTTGCTGATGCGGTGGTGGGTGTAGTGGGATTGCTCGCTGGCCACGATTTTTTTTCCTGGTGCGAGCTGACCTGCGACCCAGAGGGCTTCGAGATTGGCCATCGTGCCGCCGCCAGTGAGATGACCGAGGAAATTTCGCCAGCCGAACATTGCGGCGATTTCGGCGACGGTTTCCTTTTCGAGCGCGCTGGTGGCACGGCCGCCGTCT
>JAFAZL010000086.1 GCA_019239815.1 Acidobacteriota bacterium | reverse complement strand
GAAATGTCGGCTTGGAGCATTCCCAGTCTGAGTTTTGGCAGCGTTTCTAGCGCCAAATCCAACTCAAAATCGAAATGGCGCATGCCGCTGATACTGGCGGCAGCAGCGATGGTCGCGTTCGTCGCGACTGGTTGCGACGATCACGTGCAGATTACTCGCGATCCGGATGTGCGCATCCGCAAGGGCGCGTCGTGGGCATGGGCGCCGGAACCGGTGTTGGCCGCTTCGCGCGATAACCGCAGAGTTCTTTCTCGCGATACGGTCGGCCGCGAGGAGCGGCGCGATATGGTGCGCGAGGACAATCCGAACAACCAGATCGTGCAGGACAAAGTGCGGCAGGCGATTCAGCAGTCGCTGATGTCGAAGGGCTTGATGCAATCGTCTGATCCGGCGACGGCCGATTTTCTGGTCGATTATCATTTCGCGATTGATCGACGCAGCGAGACGGTACAGACGGTTTACCCCGGCGCGTACCCGGGGCTCGTTTGCGGACCCTACGGCTGCTACCGCGGATGGGGCTATGGCCCGGCGGCGGTCGGCTACGAGCGGGTTCACTGGCGCGCGGGAACGATCGCGTTCAACTTCATGCAGAATCCCTCGCGACACCTCGTGTATCAGGCAGTCGGCGAAAAGCCGGTGCGACGCGATACATTCTCTCTGACGCAGGACGAGATCAACGGGTTGGTGAATCACCTGCTGAAAGATCTGAAGGCAAAGTAAATCGCAGGTTGATCAAACGTGGCGGCTGCGCAATTAGGGTAGCGTTAAGAAAACGAAGAGACGAGCGTGACGCTCGTCTCTTTTTTTGCGACTCAGAGAAGAAGGCTATTTCAGGCTGAAAGCAACCACTGAGGATTGCGTGCCGATGTATACGCGGCCGTTGACAATCATCGGCGTGATGAATTTGTTGCCGCTGAATTGTCCGTTGCTGTCTTGCGTCGAGTTGTAGAGCTCGTTCGCAAGGTTCGTCGCGTCATAGGCGTGAAGCACGCCTGTTCCGCCGTTTTCAACGACCCAAACGATGCCGTTGGTCGTGCCATTCGCCGAGATCGCGGGCGTAGCGCCGGGATAGCCAAAACTATGCGAACTCTGCGAGGAAGCCGTCGTCGCAAGCTTGCCGCCTGAAATCGGAAACGCTTTGATCGAGTCGCCGACCGCACCGTAGTAGACGACGCCGTTGAAATAGCTGGGCTTCGACCATACGCCGCCCGACAGAGCGCCATTGATCTGCTGATAGATGTTGTCCTTGCTCGAATTGAACTTCCCCATGTTGTCGCGATCGACGACATAAATATTGCTGTCTTTGCCGGAGCCGACCGCCAAATGACGCGTCACGCCGTTCGAATCGACGACATCCGGCAGCAATAGTGGGCCTCCGGAACCGAAATCGGTATCGCCGTTAGACTCCGAAACCGTATTGAGCGGCGTAAAATAATCCATCAATCCGAGTGGCATCGTGGACGAAACTTTCGCGAAGCAATTGCCGCAATTTTTGTTGGACGGAAATCCGTTCGCGTCCAGCGAAGTGCCAAAGTCGCCGTTGCCAATGATGAAGTAAATGTTGCCCGATGCATCGGCGGCCGGAGCCGTGCCCGCCATCCAAATGCCGCCTTCGTTTCCGTTGGGCACCATGTTGATCACGCCGGTTTGTTTTAGTGTGTCCGCGCTATAAGCCATCACCCACGACGTGTACGGACCGGCGTCGCAATGCGAGCCCCACGTGGTGAAAATCGTGCCGCCGATTTGCAAAAGGCCCGGGCGCTCGTTGTATTGGGCCGGATCGAAAACGACGTTGCCGTTGGAACTATTCGCGCCGTTGCCAGGATATGTCGCTGTGATCGTGGTGGGGCTTCCGGAGAGATCTTTGCCAGTGGTCAGATCGAGCGCGTGAAAGCGATGAATGTATTTGCCGGCAGAAGTCTTCGACACCGCGATCAAATAAATTGCGTTGCGCGCGCGATCGATCACCGGCGTGGACGTGATGCCGATTTCGGGCGTCACCTGGCCGCAGCCGCGGTCGTCGCTCGATGTTTCGCTGGAAGCCAGCATCGAGCTGTGCCAAAGCGTGGTGGCGTGGTTGCCGCTCACGCTGTCGGCGTCGAAGGCGTAAACGGAATCGTGCTCGGTGACAACGTAGAGGACGTTCTTGGTTCCCTGGCCGGGAATCGCGAGGCTCGACAGATATAAAGGTTGGGCGTCTACGTGCCCGTCCACGGAAAATGACCCGAGCAATCCAAAACTAGTCGAGTTTACATTTGCAGGCGTGAGAGTCGTCTCGTGCGTATTCTGTCCGGTTCGCAGATTGTCGTAGTGATAGGTCGTGACATCGACGGATGAGCTCCCGCTGACCGGCGGAGTCGTCCCGCCGCTCGGAGCATTTACAGTGAGCGTCGCGTTGATGCTGGTCACTGAGCCAGCAGAGTTACTGACCACGACGTCGAAGGTCGCGCCGCTGTCGGACGTCGAGGTCGCAGCCGTGGAATACGTGGCGGCTGTGGCGCCTGAAACGTTCGCGTTATTCCGTTGCCACTGATAGGTAAGTGTGGGTGAGCCCGCCGCGACAACGGTGAAAATCGCAGTTTGCCCTGCGGTTACTGATTGACTGACCGGCTGCGTCGTAATCGTAGGCGCAATCGCGCTGCCCGAGCCGCTGCCTGTGCCGCTGCCGGAGCCACCGCCTGAATTGCCACCTGATCCACTCGATCCGCTCCCGGCTCCGCCAGAGGCATTGCCGTTCGTTGTGGTGTGGACAACGCCGTTGCAGCCGGCGGTCAACACAAACGCGAGCGCTGACACCGCACAGAATTGCCCTGCCGAAACTGCCTGGAAACGCTTCGCGGGAAGGAGGGACGCGATTTTCATCTTCTAAGTTTGAGGCCCGGACAAAGAATCGGCATCTGGTCCGGAGAACAGTTGTGGGTCAGGTGTCTTTTTGGATGCATTTTGCGATACGTAGCGTACTAACTATTCCTTCGAGCATGCGTGGACTCTCGAAATGAAGGGGCGACTCGTCATCGTCGGCCATGCAGCTTCGCGGCCTTGGCCGAGTAAGTGACCAAAAGGAGACGGGCGGACAACTCCTGTTTTCTCGTTTTCCGCGTTCACGAGGTGGGCGCTGGTCAGGGCAAAATTCCAAATACCGCGACGCTGTTCGGTGTCCCGACATAGACTTTGCCGTTCGTCACCATCGGCGTGATGTATTTATTGGGCGCAAATGTGTCGCGGCCGTTTGCGGCTTGAGTCGAGCTATACAGCTCGGTCGCAAGGTTGGTCGCATCGTACGCGTGAAGCACGCCGTTCGTGGCGTTCTCGACGGCCCAAACGATTCCGTTCGTTGCGCCGCTCGCCGAAATTGAAGGCATCGCGCCTGGATATCCGTAACTACTCGGTGATTGCGACGATGCGGTTGTAGCAACCCTCGCGTTGGATATGGGGAGCGCCTTGATCGAATTCGATACTCCTCCGATGTACACAACGTTGTTGAAGAAGATCGGCGCGCCAAACATCGCATCCGGCAACTGGCCAGAAATTTGCTGATAGACCGCGTTCGACGAAGTACTAAACTTCCCCATGTTGTCGCGATCTACTACAAAGATACTGGCGTCTTTCCCTGCACCCACTGCGAGGTGATGCGTCGCGCCAGCGCTGTCTTTCAGGTCTGGCAACAGCAGCGGCCCACCGGAGCCGAAGTCGATGTCCGCGCTCGACTCCGACACGGTATTTGAGGGAGTGAAATAATCGGCCAGCGCCATCTTCGGCGCTGGCGCAAGCCTCACAAAACAATTCCCGCAGTCCCCGTTCGAAGGCAGTCCAGCCGAAGTTAGCGTTGTATCGAAATCGCCGTTGCCCAGGATGAAATAAACGTTGCCCGCCGAGTCCGCCGCCGGGCCGGCCCCCGACATCCACGTCGCGCCATCCTGGCCGTTCGGCACAAGGTTCAGCACGTTCGTTTGCTGCAGCGTATCGGCGCTGTACGACATCACCCAGGAGTTGTACGTGCCGTTGTCACAGTGCGAGCCCCACGTCGTGTAAATTGTCGCGCCAACCTGCAGCAACGCAGCACGCTCGTTGTATTGCGCGGGATCGA
>JAFAZL010000061.1 GCA_019239815.1 Acidobacteriota bacterium | reverse complement strand
TGCACGGAGACGAAGCTGCGGAGGCCGGAGTCGCCGCGCTCGAGTTCCTGTGTGACGAGGCCGTAGGCGACGTTGGACATGCCGGCGCAGCCGTAACCGTGGAGGCTCGCTCCAAAAAAGCCGAGTTCGCCGAGCTGCGGGACGAGATGCCTGGGGAATGTGCCTTCGCGGCTGTGCTTTTCGATGATGGGAATGACTTCAGCTTCGACGAATTGGCGTGCGGACTGGCGCGCGAGTTTTTCTTCGTCGTTGAGGAGCGAATCGAAGTCGATGTAATCGACGCCGTTGTAGGCGGGCATAGGATCTCCTGGTCGTCCTTCTTAAAGCCGGGCCGCGCAAGACGAGCATGGCAAGCCGTGCCGTGTGACGTAATGGGCGCTGACGCGATTGCAGTGCGCGGAATGTAGAGGCTGCGATTCGGGTCCGAAATCTGGCTCGTGCATAAATATTGTAGCAACGGCGTGGAAGAGCGGGCAACCGAGTGGAGTGGCTGACTTTCCATTTTGGAAAGCACTAATGGATGGTAGGTCAGTTCGGTACGGCGGCGTGAGCGCTTTGGTTCCTCAGAAGTCTCCAACCTGGATCGAAACAGCAAAAACACTGAAAAGACGGCGGATGTGAGTTTGCGGCCGGAAGGCCGTCGGTTCGGCGTTGTTCATGCAGGCGTCCATGCGCGAGGAGGAGTGTGCAAATCGAGATGCGCATGCTTGCAGGCATTTTCGTGGCGCTGGCGGCGCTCAGCATTTGCGTCCGCGCGAGCGCGCAGGGTTCGCAAGGAACACAGCAGAAATCCGCGGACCTGGCGGACGCAAGCCTCGAAGACTTAATGAAGGTGGAGGTGACGTCGGTTTCGAAGAAGGAGCAGACGCTGTCGCGGACGGCGGCCGCGGTGTTTGTGATTACGCAGGACGATATCGCGAGGTCGGGCGCGACGAATATTCCCGACCTATTGCGCCTTGTACCGGGGATGAACGTTGCGCAGATCAACGCGAGCACATGGGCAATCAGCGCGCGCGGATTGAACGGGCAATTCAGCAACGAATTGCTGGTGATGGTCGATGGTCGAAACGTCTACACGCCGACATTCGGCGGTGTGTTTTGGGACACGCTGGATTTGCCCCTGGAGAACATCGAGCGCATCGAGGTAATCCGTGGCCCCGGAGCTTCGGTGTGGGGCGAGAACGCGGTGAACGGCGTGGTGAACATTATTCGAAAAAAAGCAGCGGACACACAGGGAGGGCTGATCACCGGAGGAGGCGGGAACACCACTACGGCGTTTGGGACAGTGCAATACGGGGGAGAGATCAGGAATAAAGTCAACTACAGCGTATTCGGAAAATACTTCGAAGAAGGAGATATGCGACCGATTAATGGGATAGCCGCGGGCGACGGCTGGCATTTGTTGCGGGCCGGAGTTCGAACGGATACCCGACTAACGGAGCGAGACACCTTGACCGTCGAGGGTGACATATACGCGGGTAGAAAGGGGAATCCAACGTTTACGCTGCCTTCGCTCTTCTCACCGGGCCTCGTGGACACGCAGCAATATGTGAACGTAAGCGGCGGATACGTCCAGTCCATCTGGAATCACATACTTACCGAGCGCTCGGATATGACGCTCAGCGGATCGTATGACAGCTACGGGCGCGGCGATTTCGGGGATCATCGTCGAACAGTAGCCCTCGACTTTCGGCAGCACTACATTGCGGGGAATCGGAACGAGTTCGTCTGGGGAGCAACCTATCGATATACCACAGCGAAAGCCGAAAATTCGGCGGAGGTGGAAGTAAATCCACCAAGCGAAGACGAGACGATCGTTAGTTTTTTCGCGCAAGACGAGATTGAGGCGATCCCGAACCGGCTCTTTATCACGCTGGGTAGCAAATTCGAGAACAATCCGTACACAGGATTCTCGGCGATGCCGACGGCGCGCGCTGTGTACCAGTTCAATCAACGGCGGATGGCTTGGGCAGCGGTTTCGCACGCCGTGAGGTCGCCATCAGAGGTCGACACATCTCTGCGACTCAACGAGGGCGCGATCACAGAGCCCGATGGAACGGTTGCCGTCATCAGCATTGTAGGCAACCCGCACGTGAAAGATGAAGGATTGGTGGCGTACGAGGCGGGATACCGGATGACCGTTGGGAAAACGCTATCGGTGGACTTGGCGGCCTACTACAACGATTACGACCATCAAGATAGCGAAGAGCCGGGCGCACCTTTTCTGGAAATAACACCCGCACCCCCGCATCTGGTGTTACCGACGATCGAGGATAACCTCACTCACGGCGAGACGCACGGAGCCGAGATCGCAGCGAAATGGAAGGTGACATCGCGCTGGACGGTCGATCCGAGTTTCGATATCGAAAGGCTCCATTTCCACCGCAGCGCGGGAAGCCAGGATTTTGTGAGTGGGCCGTCAACGGAGGGGAGTACTCCGTTGCAGCAAGCTCGGCTTCGATCGCACGTAGACGTGACTCAGAAAGTAGGGTGGAACCTCGCGGCATACTTCACAGACCGACTCGCGGCGGAGGGTGTGTCGTCGTACACGCGCTTGGATACGAATGTCATTTGGCGATTGCGTGAGAGCGTGACGCTCGGAATTTACGGCCAGAACCTGCTGCAGGACCGGCACCTCGAATTCGATGATCCGTCGGGCAGCACAGAGTCAACGCTGGTGCGGCGGAATGTGTACGCAAAGCTGACGTGGCGATTCTAGGTGAGGCCAGAGGCCGATGAGTCGATGTAAAAGCGAGACGCGAGAAGGAGTTGGCCCAAGAGTCGCGTGGAAGCACCCGGGAAGGAGTGACCTTTCGCGATTGACGGTCAAACTTTTGGCGGGGAGCGCTTTGCTTTTGACCGTAGTCGGTGTCGGCGACCGGCAATTGATGGCAAGTACGGACACCGCATTCGAGTATGAAGTAAAGGCGGCATTTTTGTTTCGCTTCGCGCAGTTCGTGGAGTGGCCGCCGGAGACGTTCAAGGGAACGTTGGAGCCATTCACGTACTGCACGATCGGCGACGACCCGTTTCACGGAGCACTGGAGCGAACGATGAACGGAAAGACGATCGGACAGAGATCGCTGCGAGTGGAGCACCTGAATGGGGTGAAAAAAATCGCCGAATGCCAGGTGTTGTTTTTTGGCGGCGCCGAAGAAAAGAAGCAGATGGAAGAAATGCTCGGGAGCGCGGGCACCCTGCCGATCCTAACAGTGGGCGAAGCGGACCAATTCGCGAAAAGCGGTGGAGCGATCGGGTTCTGCACCGAGGACAACAAAATCCGATTCGAAGTAAATCTGGAAGCGGCGGGAAAGGCGGGGCTGAAGATCAGCGCGAAATTGCTGGCACTCGCGAAAACGGTGCTGGGAGCCCCAAAGGGAACCTGAGATGCCGAAGGAACGACGTTCTTCCATACAGCGCAAGCTGACATTCGTAATCCTGACAACGAGCCTGCTCGGGCTGAGCCTCGCATGTTTGTGTTCCGAGATCTATGAACGCGGAAGTTTTCGCAGTGCGATCGCAAGCCAGTTGACAGCACTGGCTGGGACGCTGGGGGCGAATACGACGGCTTCGCTCGCGTTTAACGACAAGCAGTCCGCCGTGGATATCCTGGAAGCGTTGAGCGCCGAGCCGGATGTGGTGACAGGCTGCTTGTACGACAAAAAGGGACACTATTTCGCGGCGTACCAGAGAAGCGGGTCGAGGGACCGATGCAGCGACGTGGTGGCACGGGGAGGAGGAGAAGCGAAATTCGAATCGGACTCGGTGACCGTGGACCGGCCGATTTCGTTGGGAAATGAGCCGGTCGGATGGATTTCGATCAAATCGGATCTTGGCGCATTGCAAGCGAAGATTCGGCGCTATACGCAGATTTCTGTGGCGGTGATTTTTGTTTCGGTGCTGGCCACGTTTCTGGTTTCGTCGCGGCTGATTGGACTAATCATCAAGCCGATTGTGGAATTGGCGGACATCGCGGACCGTGTAACGCAGCACGAAGACTATGCACTGCGCGGCGCGGTGAAGAGCGACGATGAAATCGGAGCGTTAGTCGCGACGTTTAATAAGATGCTGGACGGCATTCAGGAGCGCGATGCGGAGCTGCAGAGTTCGAACAATCAGCTCGAGACGCGGGTTGCAGAACGGACGCGGCAACTGCAGTCGGAGATCGACGATCGACTGCTGGCGGAGGAGACGCTGTCGGAAGAGCGGCGTATGTTGCGCGCACTGATCGATAACGTACCCGACTTCATGTATGTGAAGGATGCGCGAAGCTGCTTCGTGGTGGCGAACGCATCGCTGGCGGAGTCGATAGGATTGACTTCACCGGCGGATTTGCTGGGGAAGACCGACTTCGATTTTTACCCAAAGCGGCTGGCGATTGCGTACTACGAAGACGAACAGAGGGTGATGCGCGAAAAGAAACCGTTGCTCGAACGCGAAGAGGAATCGATCGATTGTAACGGAAATACGACCGCGCTGCTAACAACGAAAGTGCCGTTGTTTGATAAGAACGGACAGGTGATGGGAGTCGCGGGGGTCGGGCGAGACATTACCGAAAGGCAACGGGTTGCGCGCGAGATGCAGCGCGCGAAGGAAGCGGCTGAAGCCGCAAGCAAAGCGAAGAGCGAATTTCTGGCCAACATGAGCCACGAGATTCGAACGCCGCTTAACGGCGTGATGGGCATGACGGATCTTGCCCTCGACACGGACCTGACACCGGAGCAGCGCGAGTACCTCGAAACGGTGAAGAGTTCTTCGGATTCGCTGCTGACCGTGATCAATGACATTTTGGATTTCTCGAAGATTGAGGCAGGAAAGATCGATATTGAGGCTGTGGATTTCAATTTGCGGGACACTCTGGAATCAACGCTGAAGACGGTCGCGATTCGCGCCGACGAAAAGGGGCTGGAACTCCTGTGCGAAGTTGCGCCGGAGGTGCCTGAAATTGTCTGTGGCGATTCGATCCGGCTCCGGCAAGTGGTAACCAATCTGGTTGGGAACGCGATCAAATTCACAGAGTCAGGCGAGGTCGCCGTGCGCGTTCATGTCGAATCGCGCGATACGCAGCATTGCGTGCTGCACTTCATTGTTGCGGACACGGGAATCGGAATCCCTGCCGAAAAGCTCGATTTGGTCTTCGCGCCGTTTTCGCAAGCGGACACATCGACGACAAGGAAATATGGGGGAACCGGACTTGGTCTGACGATTTCCACGCGCCTTGTAGAAATGATGGCCGGAAAAATTTGGGTGGACAGTGAGGTCGGGCGCGGAAGTCAGTTCCATTTTACGGCGCGCGTTGGGCTGACCGAGGCGAAACAGGTCAAAACCGGGTCGCCGACGCCTGCGATTCTGCATGGTGCTCGAGTATTGATCGTAGATGACAACCGGACAAACCGGCGCATTTTGGAGCAAATGCTGAACCGGTGGGAAATGATCCCGGTATCGGTCGAAGACGGACAGCAAGGATTGAACGCACTTGCCGGCGCGCATTCGGCCGGTACGCCTTTTTCATTGATCCTTACTGACATGCACATGCCGCAAATGGATGGTTTCACACTGATCGAGCAAGTTCGAAGGCGTCCAGAGCTGGCGACGGCGACGATCATGATGCTGACCTCGGCGGGACATCGCGGAGACGCCGCGCGATGCCAAGAATTGGGAATCGCGGCGTATCTGCTCAAACCGATCCGGCAATCGGAGTTGCGCGAGGCGATCGCGCGGGTGTTGGGTGCACGGGCGGAGCACACGGAGATACCGCTGGTTACTCGATTCTCGCTGCATGAGGGTCGCGATCCGGCTGCTTCGCTGCGTGTGCTGTTGGCGGAAGACAACGCGGTAAATCAGCGACTGGCGGTGAGGCTTCTGGAGAAGCGCGGCCATCATGTCGTTGTTGCGGAGAATGGAGCTGAAGCACTGGTGGCAATGGAGAAACAGAACTTCGATCTCGTTTTGATGGATGTGCAGATGCCCGAAATGGATGGACTGGAAGCGACGGCGGCGATCCGACAGAAAGAAAAAAAAAGCGGAAAGCATCAGCCGATCATCGCGCTGACAGCCCACGCGATGAAAGGCGATCGCGAGAAGTGCATCGCGGGTGGAATGGACGGCTATTTGACGAAACCAATTCGGCCGCAAGAGCTGGATGATGTGCTGGAAGACTATGTGGGGCGACGAAGGAAAGCAGCTCCGGTTGCAGAATTAGCGGAACAACGGAAATGATTTGCGATGAGAGTCGACGCGCTCGGCTTGACGGACGCGCCTTTGAGCGGTGAAACTCGATATTCGGCAACAAACCCACTGACTATTTCACCGCGTTGCCCACGAGATGACCACGAAAAAAACGAAACGAAGTCCAGCTAAGAAGTCGCACAAGTCTGCGCGCCGTACCAATTCGAGACTGACGCTGCACCCGAAGATTTTGATTTTTGACATCGATGGAGTCTTGATCGACGTGCGGGCGACGTATTGGCGATCGGCGATCGAAACCGTGCGCCATTTGAGCGGAAAGCGCGTGACGTACGCCGACCTGCATAAATGGAAAGCCAAGCCGGGGCACAACGACGACTGGCGGATGACGGCGAACTGGGTGACGGCGATGGGGAAACCGACATCCTACGAAGAGGCGCGCGCGGCGTTCGAAAAGTTTTACTGGGGGACGGATGATCGCCCCGGCAACGTGCACAACGAGAAGTTCGTGATCACGGCGAAGCAGATCGAACGCTGGGCGAAGAAATATGAATTGCATTTGTTTACGGGGCGCACTCGGAAGGAATACGCGTTTACCTTCGACAAGTGGCCGCATTCGAAGCATTTTCGGACGGTCGTGACGATGGACGACGTCGAGAATGGGAAGCCGGCACCGGATGGCTTGATTCGAATTTTGGCTGGGCGGGATCCATCCACCGCGGTCTACGTGGGGGATAACATTGACGATGCTTTGGCGGCGCGCGATGCGAAGGTGCCGTTCATGGCGATTTTGCCGAAGGGGGCGCATGGATACCGGGAACGGCTGGCGAATTTCCGAAAGTTGGGAGCTGTCGGAATTCTGACTCGAGCCAGCGATCTGAATTCGTGGCTAGGCAAGTAACGCGAGTAACTGGGATCGCCTGCTTCTGACTCAGGAACTCAGGGGCACCGATTCGGGAACGAGAGATAAGAGGTTGATCCTGTGGAATTCCGAAATGGGAAATTTGTTTTTCGAGCCATACTCAAGGCTTTGCTAATCGGCCTATTTTCAATGACCTGCTTCGGTCTCACCTCAGCGCAAGCGCCTCCCGGGCCTATGACGCTGCCCCCACCGAAGGATGCGCCAGCGCCGGCACCTCGCCCCCAGGCGCAGAAAACGGCTCTGCAGCCGAGGACGTCCATTTTCGGGGATTGGAAGTTCAATCGCGACGAGAGCGACGATCCCCAAAAGAAGATGCAGGAAGCTCAACAGGACCGGGCGAGCCGCAACGGAGGCTATGGTGGTGGAGGACCGCGGCTGGGCTACCCGGGAGGAGGCATGGGTGGCGGTGGGCGCCGGATGGGACAGCAAGGCATGAGCGACGATGAGCGACAGAAAATGCAGGAGTTATTAAATCCGGCGAATCGATTGACGGTGACGGACTTAACGAACAGTGGCGAGGTCGATTTGACGGACGATCAGCAGCGAAAGCTGGTGCTGGTCACGGACGGGCGGAAGCTGCAGAAATCGAAGGACCCCAACAATCAGGAGATCGCGGCGCGCTGGAGCGGGAAGCAGCTCGCGACGGATGAGAAGGGTCCCCATGGGAAGATGAGCCGGACGTACGAATTGTCATATGACGGCACCCAGCTTTACGAGACGCTGCACATAGCAGAGGGCCGCAACGCTTCGACGCTTCTGATTCGATTTGTTTACGACGCGTACGGCCCGCCGCCCGCGGGAGCGGCAAGCGCTCCGACAGCAATTGCCGCGCCGGCTGGCAACGCACCGAAGCAGTAACAGGCTGAAGGAACCGGTCGAATGGTGACAGACAAAGAGCGCCAAATTGGCGCTTAAATTCGAGCCAAATCAGGCGTTGACGGTATGACTTCTATGCACGAAAACGCTTCCGAGCGAATTGACGGAGCGCGCCGCTGAATGCTATAAAATTATTGTCAATCGCGGGGCGCTTTCTAGGCCACCGAGCGCTCTTTCCCGGGTCGAGCGCACCGGGCGGCTGCCAATCCTGAGGTTCAGGCGAAACAAGCTAAATGCAAGCAATTGTTCACCAACTTGGCGAACTCTTCCTTCAGGCTGTGCCTACAGTCGTGATCGTTCTGATTTTTTACATCGTCATGCGGATGCTGTTTTTCGTCCCGCTGATGAAGGTGATGGACGAGCGTGCGACGCGAACCGTAGGGGCTCGCAAAGCTGCGGAAACCGCTCAGACGGCGGCTGCTGACAAGGTGAAGCAATACCAGGACGCGCTAAAACAGGCTCGAGCCAAGGTATACGCCGAGCAGGAAGATGCGCGCAAAAAGCTTTTGAACGATCGCGCAGACGCGCTGAAGGAAGCGCGCGGCAAGGCGGCGGGTGAGGTTGCCAGCGCGAAAGAACGCGTGGCGCGCGAGTTCGAAACCGCGAAGAAAGACATTGAATCGACCGTCGCGCAGCTTGCCACGGAAATCGCGCAGCGCGTGATTCAGATTCCCCCACCCCGGCCAACCAGCCCAGTCAGAGAGGTTTCATGACGGGTCGTCGCATTTCTGAGATCGCCCGCGTAGCGTTAGCATTGTTGTTCGCTTTTGTCAGCGTAGCCTCCGTCCATGCGGCAGAAGGCGGCAGCGATGCCACCGCACACGCAAACGAGTTGTTTAAGTGGATCAACTTT
>JAFAZL010000019.1 GCA_019239815.1 Acidobacteriota bacterium | reverse complement strand
TGGCTCCGACCGGAAGCGCGATCATAGAGCATGACGCGCCACCGATCGGCCTCGTAGCCGGCTGTCAGCTGGGCGTGATACGCGATGTATTTCCCGTCGGGCGAGTAGACAGGATTGCCGTCGAAGCCTGGATTTGTCGTTATTTTCTTCGGTTCGGATCCTCCAGCAGTTGGAACGAGAAACAAGTCACCGTTCGTGCTGATCGCCTCGACGGGATCGGTAACTGCTGTGAAGCAGATTTCCTTTCCGTCGGGCGAAAAGTTGATGTCGGATTCGGCGCCGCGTTGATCAGGCGGAACATCGTAGTCGGCGCCTGGGGTCAGATCGACGGGCTTGCTGCTGGCTTCCGTTTGCTCTAGCGATGTGGGCGCCGGAGCGACGAAAAGGTGGCTGCGTTTCCCTTCGTTCCAGTGATTCCAGTGACGATAGAGCAGGTGCTCGGCGACATGCGCCTTCACTTTGCTCTTTTCTTTGTCTTCATCGCGCTTTTTGTTGCATGCGTCGTCCTTGCAATCCGGATAAACACCAGAGGTGAAGCCAATCGTCTTTCCGTCGGGCGACCACTTCACGATATCTACGCCTGTTGAAATAGTTGTCCACGGATGTGCCTCGCCGCCCTCCATCGAGAGCAAGTAGACTTGCGATTCGCCTGCGCGTGACGACAAGAACGCGATCATCTTGCCATCCGGCGACCAAACAGGTGAGGAATCATGCCCGCTCTGCGTCAGCTGGATGGGCGCGCCGCTTTCGGTCGACACGAGCCAGATGTTGCTAGCGTTCCGATTCGCGTCCATGTCGGGGGTAGCGACGGTATACACGACCCACTTACCGTCTGGCGAAACGGCGGGTTCAGCGACTCGATGAATCTTCATCATGTCGGCAAAGGTGATGGCATGCTTGACAGCGTCCTGCGCGCCGCTGGTTCCTGCAGAGCCGAGCGCGACGGCCGCGAAACAAGCCGCTGTGACCGCGATTTTCGTAACTCCGCGCAGACTCATCCCGATCTTCATTTTGTTGGCCTCATTTTTGTACTGAAACGACTGGAAAGTCGAGTTCGCTGAACGACGGCACGATTCGCGCTACCCTACGCAAATCGGACGCGAAAAATATGTCACGAATCGCCGGGGAATCCAATAGTTCAGAGGAGTGGCGTCGCCGACAAAGATCGCCACGAGCTTCCAGGAGCTTACTTTGCCACACCGACGGCCCAGACGTAGCCGTCCGGATCGGCGAGCATCACGTCGCGCCAACCGTGAGGATAATCGGCTGCCGGCTGCACAATCGTCGCGCCTGCCGCCTTCGCGCGCGCCTCGGCCGCGTCGGGATCGACGCCCATAACGCGTAGCTCCGCTCCTAGCCCCCGGCGTCCATTGGTAACGCCTGATATGTATTTGTGCAGTGGGTGATGATCGTAGGCGTGGTCGGCGTGCAGCATGAATTCCGCTCCCGCGAGATTCATGGCCGCGAAGTCTGCATCGGCGTAATGAACGATCGCTCCCAGCACATCGCGGTAGAAGGGGAGCGAGACCTGAACATCTCGCACCAGTAGATTCACAGAAAATTTCGGCAGACTGCGGCCATAGTCATCCGCCGGCATCCATGCAGAACCACTTCGTTTCATCGTCATCATTTGATCCTTAGGCAGCGGCCCGGCGGTTTCGAACGAAAGCCCAGTTCAAAGTTGCCGCTGCTGCAGTCACCAGGACCGCGGTCGAGTTGCTCAGCGGCGCCCGGACCAGTAACACAACGCAGAACAAGATCGCGGCGATTGCCAAGACAGGCCCGCCCGGCAATCGAAACGCATCCGCGTTAGGCTTCCGCTTTCTCAAAATGAGCAGGGCAATCGCAATCGATCCGTAAGCAAATAGACGCACGATCGCGGAAAGCGTGATGTTCCACCGAAAACTTCCTGCCAGCGTGAACGCGAGCAGAAACACCGTATACAGAACGATGGAAACGTCCGGCGTTCGAAAACGCGGGTGAATACGCGCGAAAATCGCGGGAATATCACCGCGCTCGGCCAAAGCAAACGTCAGCCGTGGAGTGTGCAGCATGTTCGCGCTCAGGTAGCCGTAAATCGAAAAGAGGGCTCCGATCGATATGGCCGCAGCGGCGCGAGGCCCGAGAACGGCCATCGCCGAGTCCGCAATCGGCCGCAGAGTGGCCGCCGGATCGCTGAGAGTGCCGCTGACAACGATCTGCACCAACGTGTAAATCACCGCGACGCTCGCGAAGCCGATCATGAGCGCAATGGGTATGTCATGCCTCGGATCGCGCATCTCGCCACTGGCGAGCAGCACGGCTTCGAATCCCCCGTACGCATAGACGAGTACGAGCGTCGCCTCAAGCCAATCGCGAGGCTCGACCGCATGCGTTAGCGGAGCCGATGTCACCGGGCCATGTACGCCGATCCACCACAATCCGGCTGCGATGAATAAGCCCAGCAGCGACAGCTTCAGTATCGTGAAAAAGTCGCTTGCTCGCGCTCCGGACTTCACTCCGACGTAATTCACAACTGCGAGGAATCCGACCAACGTGGTTAAAATTGCGAGTCGATATGCCGGCTCTGTCGCGCGAGGAAAGACCTGCCCGAGGTATGTCGTGAATAGGTTTGCCGTTCCGGATGCCGCGGCGATGCGAGACAGCCACATCATCCATGCGATCTGAATACCCCAGAACCGCCCGAGCGTTTCGCGCGCATATAGATACGGCCCACCCGTCTCGTGAAATTGCGAGGCGACTTCGGCGAGGCAGCCCGAAATCACGGCCATCCCCGCACCAGCGATGAAATACGCAATCGGCGCGAATCGGCCGACTCGACCGGAGATTACTGACGGCAATCCAAAAATCCCGCTGCCAATGACCGAGTTAATCACCAGCGCCGTGAGGCTCCAGCGGCCGATTGTTCGGATCAGCGCCGTGGAATTTGTCTGAGGGTCTTGGCCTGCTGGCATTGAGCTCCGCGTGACTACGCAAAATCGCGCAAGCGTAGCACATTCGCATCGGGTCGCCTCGGGTGATGACAATGGTCGCGGTACAATTCCCGTTGTTCATGACAAAGTCTTCGGCTCTGTTCCCTAGAAATTTCAAAAAAGACTTGCCGATCGCTGTTCGCGGCGAAGGCTCATGGATTTTTACCGCGGATGGACGTCGATTGCTCGACGCGTCGGGCCAGGCCGCGGTTGTGAGTATCGGACATGGAGTCGCAGAAATCGGTCGCGCGATGGCCGAACAAGCTTCGCAAATCGCTTTCGCACACACGACTCAATTTCACTCAGCTGCTGCCGAAATGCTCGCCGAGCGTTTACTCGCGTTAGCTCCCCCCAATTTTCACAACGGCGGCCGCGTATATTTCACATCGGGTGGCTCTGAAGCTACAGAAACCGCGATCAAGTTAGCCCGTCAATTTTGGCTGGAGGCTGGCGATCCGAAACGCTTTCGCGTCGTCTCGCGCCGCCAGAGCTACCATGGCAGCACTCTCGGTGCGATGTCGGTTAGCGGCAATGTGGGCCGACGTGCGCCGTATCAACCCCTTCTCGCAGAATGGGGGCACATCGCACCCTGCTTTTGCTATCACTGTCCGTTCGAACTGAAGTTTCCGGAATGCAGCTTAGCTTGCGCGAATGACCTCGAAAAATTGCTTCAAACTTGCGATGCGAGTGGGACAGGGAACGAACCGCAAGCGAACTTAGTTGCGGCATTCATTTTTGAGCCCGTTGTCGGTGCGACATTGGGCGCGGCCGCCCCTCCCGAAGGTTACGCCGCGCACATCGCCGAGATCTGCCGCAAGAACAACATCCTCTTAATTGCCGACGAAATCATGAGCGGAATGGGCCGAACCGGCAAGCCGTTTGCCGTCCAGAATTGGAATGTCGAGCCCGACATGATTCTCGTAGGAAAGGGAATCGCCAGCGGCTACGCTCCTCTTGGCGCAGTACTCGTATCCCGCAGGATCGTCGATGCATTCGAACGCGGCAGCGGCGCATTTCAACACGGATTCACGTATCAAGCTCATCCAGTCGCAACCGCAGCCGGCAACGCTGTCTTGGATTTCGTTGAATCGCGAAAGTTATTTCAGCGCGTGCCGGCTGTTGCGCAAGAATTGCGAACCTGCCTGGCGAAACTCGAATCGCACCCGCGTGTTGGCGAGATTCGCGGCCTCGGTTTACTTCTTGGCATTGAGTTCGTAAAAGACAAATCCAGACGCGAGCCATTTCCCCGCGAACAAAGCATTGCGGAAAAAGTCCGGCAGGCTGCACTAGCCGAAAGTGTTCTCACTTATCCCTCGCAAGGTTGTGTGGACGGCGTGCGCGGAGATCACGTACTCCTCGCGCCGCCGTTTGTACTCACGCGTCCGGAATCTGAGATAATCGCCCGGGCTCTTGAGGCCGCATTGGCTCGAGTCTTTTCGACCTAATCGCCGCGCGCCTCCGCGACAATTGCCGACGTCTTGCGTCTGAGTCAAACGTAGTCACCCCGATTGGAGAGAGAATGAATTTTTCGCGTGTATGCCTCACGCTGTTGGGACTCTGCGTCGCTTTGTCGATTTCCCTGCATGCTCAGGACAAGACTGCGAAATTAAGCGCAAGCTACACGGGAGACGCAAAGCCAAAGCCACGCGCTCGTGATTTAGGTATCCCCTTTGACGGAACTCCTGGTCCGCTCAACGCGATCACTGACGTGGCAGGCGTGACCGTTGGTCACACCACGCTTATTTCAGGAGAAGGGAGGCTTCAAGTCGGCAAAGGTCCGGTTCGAACCGGCGTAACCGCGGTCCTTCCACGCGGAAAAGACTCGATGAACAGTTCCGTGTTTGCCGCCTGGTGGTCGCTCAACGGGAACGGTGAAATGACCGGCACGACGTGGGTCGAAGAATCTGGATTTCTCGAAGGCCCGGTGATGATTACGAACACCCACAGCGTCGGGGTTGTTCGCGATGCCGTGATTCAGTGGCGCGTTTCGCACGGAGCGCCCGACGCCAGCGGATACTGGTGGTCGCTGCCGGTTGTAGCCGAAACGTGGGACGGCTGGCTCAATGACACGAATGGCTTTCATGTGAAGCCGGAGCACGCCTATCATGCGATCGACACTGCTTCGTCCGGGCCGGTTGCGGAAGGTTCCGTCGGCGGTGGAACCGGCATGATTTGCAACAGCTTCAAAGGCGGAATCGGCACCTCATCGCGGCGATTTCAAGTTAAGGGTGCTGGAGAATATACCGTTGGCGTGCTTGTGCAATGCAACTACGGTACGAAAGACAATTTACGGATTGCGGGAATTCCGGTGGGGCGAGAGATTGACGCGCCGATGCCGTATTCTCAGACTCGATTTGAAAATGTGGATCGCGGTTCGATTATCGTCGTCGTTGCCACCGATGCGCCTCTTGTCTCGACACAACTGAAGCGCTTGGCGCGTCGTGTTTCGCTTGGACTTGGGCGAGATGGAAGCATCTCCGGTGACGGCTCTGGTGACATTTTTATCGCATTTTCGACTGCCAATCCTGGAGCTAGTGCGAACGATCATGTTCTCGACGTCAAAATGCTGCCGAACGACATGATTGAGCAAGTGTTTCAGTCGACTGTATTTGCCACGGAAGAGGCTATCGTTAACGCGATGATCGCTGCTGATACAATGGTTGGTGCCGACAATCACAAGATCATCGGACTTCCCCACGACCAGTTGCAGGCCATCCTGAAAAAATACAATCGTTTGCAGTGACGGCGTCTGTCACTCTGTTCGTGTGGGGCTCGGGCATCGTTTCGATATGACAAGCTGCATCACGAAGGAAGGATATGTTCGTCTAGACTCGTTTAACAGCGTTCGCTTGTTGATATGCTTCGTGGCAAGTCTCTGCGCAGTTCTGCCTCTCTCTTGTTCGAAAAAACAAACGCCAAGTCTGCTTGTTATTACTCACGTAACGCTGATCGATGCTACTGGTGCCGATCCGAAACCCGACGTTACGGTTGTAGTCGCCGATGGGAAGATTCAATCGATCGCGCCGGCTGGCGCAACGCAGCTACCGAGCAACGCTCAAGTCATCGACGCGACGGGCAAATTCCTGATTCCCGCGCTGACCGACTCTCATCTCCATCTCACGGGAGCAGGCGAACCCGCCGGCAGTCGTGATTTCTTTCTGCCCCTGCTTCTCGCCAACGGCATCACAACTGTCCGCGACATGGGCGGCTATCTCAAATCGCTCGTGCCTCTTCGAGGGGAAATCCGAAGCGGCAGGCTGCTCGGCCCCGAGATCTACTTCGCCGGTCCATACTTGGACGGTGATCCTCCATCCTTTCAGCCTTCGTTGGTCGTAACCAACGCCACGCAAGCCGCGGATGACGTCCAATCTCTCGCGGCGCAAGGCGTTGATTTCATTAAAGTTCAATCGACTCTTAGCCGCACCGCATATTTCGCGATCGCCGCCGCCGCCAAGCAACAACGCCTCTCCTTCGTGGGGCACGTGCCTGATCGGGTCACGGCGGCCGAAGCTTCGGACGCAGGCCAAAAGAGCATCGAGCATCTAACCGGCGTGCTTCG
>JAFAZL010000827.1 GCA_019239815.1 Acidobacteriota bacterium | reverse complement strand
TCTCGGCTCGTTGCAGCGCCTCGTTGAGCACTTGGTCTGCTTCTTTGTTTTTGTGCTCATGGGCAAGTACGACTCCAAATTCATCCAGGCGCTCGATCGAACGGGGATGATCGGCGCCGAGCACTTTGGGATCCAGCTCTCGCGTCTCGCGGTAGCTCTTCTCGGCTCCAGCATAGTCACCTTGCGCCGCGAGAATCTCGGCGAGAGCGACACGAGTAGAAAGCGTCTCGAAATGTTCATCACCAAGAACTTTTCGCTCGATCGGGTAGAGTTCTTCGTACATCGTTTTGGAGTCGGCGTATTTCTTTTCGTCCTTGAGCGTTGCGGCTAGGTTGCCCATCGCCATCAATGTGTCGGGATGGTCGGGGCCGAGCTTGCGCTTTTGGATTTCGTACGCTTCGCGCAACAACTTCTCGGACTCTGCCTCTTTGTGCTCGCTGTCCACTGTGTTTGCCAGCAACAGGATCGACTCAATCGTGTCGGGATGCTCGGGTCCCAATAACCGCCGTCTGGTCGCCAGCAATTCACGCTGCAAGGGCTCCGCCTTGTCGTATTGACCTTGCACCTGATAGGTCGCAGAAAGATTCGCCATCGCGCCCATCGTTTCGCGATTTTCGTTTCCGAATGCTTCCCTCCTCAGCTTCAAAACCTCGCCGAAGAGTTTCTCCGCTTCATCGTAGTGACCCTGGTAGTACTCATCAATGCCGACAGCGTTGATCGCGTTCATCGTGTCTGGATCGCGCGGCCCCAGGATACGACGCCGAATCTCGAGCGCGCGCTGATCGAGGCGTAGCGATTCAGCCGCGAGCCCCAAGCCTTGATATGTTTTCGCCATCGAGTACATCAGTCGGGCTTGAACCTCGGGGTCGTTGGCCAAACCGGTCTCAATTTCCTTGGATGCTTTGTCCAAAATTTCTCGGGCGGTGACGCTGTTTCCCTTCGCTTCGCTGGGATCGGAAACGCGAAACATGTTGGCCATGAAGTCGCTGACGCGCTTGGATGTGTCTGCTTCACGATTGGCGCGGTCGCGTTCTCTGGCGATGCGCCGTGCCTGAATCGCGACTGTCGTGGCAAAGACGACTAAGAATATGAAGAGGATCGTACCGATGGCCATGCCGAAGCGATGACGCAAAATGAATTTCTTGGCGCGATACGTCGCACTCGGAGGGCCGGCGAGTACCGGCTCATCGTTCAGGTAGCGCCGAATGTCGGCTGATAGTTCCGTCACCGAGCCATAGCGGCGGCTGCGCTCTTTTTCGAGCGCTTTCATCGTGATCCAGTCGAGTTCACCCGACAGACGAGAAGCGAATGCGCGCGGTTCTAGTTTTCTGTGTTCTGCGAGAGTCTTCGAAACATCGCCTAGTGACCGGACTCTGGTACTCGGTTTGGGAGGATCCACCTGGCGCAGCTTTTGGACGATTTCTTGCGGACTCGAGCCATGGAGCGTATCGCTTTCGAACGGGAGAACGCCGGTCAGCAGAACGTAAAGAATCACGCCCAGGGAGTACACATCGGTGCGGGTGTCGACTCCGCCTTCGGTGAAGTCGGTTTGTTCCGGGCTCATATACTCCGGCGTGCCAACGACGGCCCCGACCTGCGTGAACATCGTTTGGTCGGACAAGCGCTCTGTGTTGGCGATGGCCTTCGCCAGGCCAAAGTCGATGATTTTGGCGACGGGCTTGTTGTCGCGTTCCTGGACCAGAATGTTGGAAGGCTTCAGGTCGCGATGGATGATGGCTTTCTGGTGGGCATGCTGCACGCCGTCGCAGACTTCCATGAAGAGTTCGAGACGCTGCGGCAACGTGAGTTCGTGCTTGTCGCAATATCTGTTGATCGAAACACCCGGTACGAACTCCATGACGAAGTAGGGGCGGCCTTCGGGCGTCGAGCCTCCGTCGAAAACGCGCGCGATGTTTGAATGATCCATCAAGGCGAGCGCCTGCCGCTCTGATTCGAAACGAGCGATGACCGTTTTGGTATCCATCCCCGCTTTGATGAGCTTTAGAGCGACCGCTCGATGT
>JAFAZL010000521.1 GCA_019239815.1 Acidobacteriota bacterium | reverse complement strand
TTTGGTCTGCGGCATGACGCCATCATCTGCGGCGACTACCAGCACAACGATGTCGGTGACTTTGGCGCCCCGCGCGCGCATGCGCGTGAAAGCTTCGTGACCCGGCGTGTCAACGAACACTACTGCGCGATCACCCACCATCACTTTGTAGGCGCCGATGTGCTGCGTGATTCCGCCCGCTTCGCCCTGCGCAACGTCCGCTTCGCGAATCGCGTCGAGCAAACTGGTTTTGCCATGATCGACGTGACCCATCACCGTAACCACCGGTGGCCGCGGCTTCAGATTTTCTTTCGTCTCGTCCTTTGCGACTTCAAGGACCATTTCCTCTTCGAAGGAAACAACGCTCACAACTCCGTTGAACGCTTCCGCAATTTGCGTCGCAGTCGGAACGTCAAGCGCCTGGTTGATGGTGGCGAATATGCCGCGATCCATCAGCGTCTTCAGCAAATCTTTCGCGCGCACGTCGAGCTTTTCAGCGAGTTCGCGAATCTTAATGCCTTCCGTGATTTGCACATCGCGCGGCGGACGCGGCTCGGGCGGCGCAATGACAGCGGCGACCCCACCTCGGCCACCCGCACCCGGACGCTGACGCGTCGGATGGAGCTTGCGCTCACCTTCCATCTCGCGCTTGTCGGCGACAGGGCGCTGTCTCTGCGGCGGTTTGCGCGCATAGAGCGGCTTGCCCGGCTCCGCCTTTGGCGGCATTTTGTCGGGCAATGGCGGCAACATGCCGGGTCGTCCCGGCGTACGCGGACCTGGACGCGAACCCGTTGGCACCGGACCACGGCGCTGCTCAAATGGACGCGAAGGTCCACCTGGTCCGCCCGGTGCACCACCGGGACGCGGAGGAAATGATCGGCCTTGCCCACCCGGCCCTCCGCCTGATGAGAGCGGTCGAATCGGTTGGCCTGGGCGCGGACCTTGGCGTTGCTGCCCACCACCGCCGCTATAGCTTCCTGGAGTCGTACCCGGAACTGGTCCGCGATTTCCACCCGTCGGCATCGGCGGACGTGGCGCAGGTCGATTCACAGCGGCGCCTGGTGCATTCGGCGAAGCTGCCGCTGGTCGCATCGGCTGGCCGGGAGCTGGCCGCCCAGGCTGTTGTGGTTGCAAAGGTCGTGGGCCACCCTGCGAAGGTGCTCCAGGTCGTGGCGCTCCGGCCGGAGGCACAGCTTGGGGCCGCAATGGCGCGCCAGGCTGAGGTGATATCGGGCGAGGAGCCGCAGGCGTCGTCGCCGCTGGGGCGGCGGGAGTTGCAGCAGGCGGAGCTGTTGGTCTCGGAGCCGCGGGCGCTGGCGCAGCGGCAGAAGGTTGAGCAGCCGGAGTTGCTGCGACAGGCGCAGCTGGAGCGGACGCCGGCGGCGGCGCTGGTGTTGGAGCAGCAACGGGCGGCGCTGGCGCAACCGGGGCAGCCGGTTTCGGGGCCGCTGCCGCTGGCGGCGGCGCCACGGGTGCGGAAGGAGCAGCAGCCGCGGGCGCTGGCGCGGCCGGTGTGGCCGGGCGCAATCGAGCCGCTTTCGCCGCTGCTTCTTTCGCCGCCTTGTCAGCCTCAGCCTTCGCTTCGGCCGCAGCCTCTTCATCCGCGACGCCGTGGAGGTGCTTGCGAACCTTCTCGGCCACATCCACCGGAATCGAGCTGGAGTGCGTCTTCTTTTCTGTTACGCCGTACCCGGGCAACAGGTCGATAATCGCCTTTGCCTTGACCTCTAGTTCGCGGGCCAGTTCGTTAATTCGTACCTGATTTGGGTCTGTCGTCATGAATCCTTAGGAATTTGCCTCTTCCGAATGCTTTTTCTCGCCGCCCTCTTCCGCGGCCTCTGGCTGCTCACTCGCCTGTTCTGTAGCTTCGTCGGGAGCTCCTTCGCTCTCGTCAGAAGCCGCTTCAGCGGTCTCGACAGATTCAGTCGCTTCAGCCGAAGCTTCCGCGGTCTCTGCGCTGCCTTCCGCGCCTTCGGCAACCGCTTCACCTGCGGCCGATTCGCCGCCGCCTTCGTAAAACCGATTCACGGCCTGATAAATTTTGTCGATCATCTTCTCGCCGATGCCCGGAATCTCCATCAACTGCTCCGGCGTCATCCCTGCGAGCTTCTCAACGTTATTGATTCCCGCAGCTTCGATCTTCTCGATCGTCTTCGCTCCGACGCCCGCCAACGCGGTCAGAGGAGTCGTCGGCGCCGTCAGCGCGGTCATCTGCTCTTCGATTTCGCGGCGCTTCTCTTCTTCGCTCTTGATGTCGATGTCCCAGCCAATCAACTTGCTCGCCAGGCGGACGTTCTGCCCCTTCTTGCCAATCGCCAATGACAACTGCGAATCCTCGACGATCACTTCGAGCTTGTGATTTTCCGGATCAGTGATCTGAACCCGCGTCACCTTCGCCGGGCTCAGGGCCTTCTGCGCGAACGCCACCGTCTCTTCGCTAAACGGAATAATGTCGATCTTTTCTCCGCGCAATTCGCGAATGATCGACTGCACACGCATGCCCTTCATACCGACGCAAGCGCCGACCGGATCGACGTCCTTATCCCGGCTGGCGACCGCCACCTTCGTCCGCTCACCCGCTTCGCGTGCCGCATGACGAATCTGCACGGTGCCGTCGTAAATTTCCGGCACTTCCATCTCAAACAATCGCTGCACCAGGCTCGCGTCCGCACGTGACACGATCACCTGCGGTCCTTTCGCAGCGCGATCGACCATCTTGATCACCACACGCAGACGCTCACCGATGTTGTACGTCTCGAGCTTCGACTGTTCGCGCTTCGGCAACCGCGCTTCGGTGCGGCCCATGTCGACGATCAGGTCCGGCCCTTCCGCGCGCTTCACGATCACCGTCACCAGCTCGCCGACGCGATTGTGATACTCGTTGAAAATCGTGTCGCGCTCGGCCTCGCGCACCTTCTGCAGAATCACCTGCTTGAACGTCTGCGCGGTAATGCGCCCGAACGCTTCGGTCGATTTCGACGCGACAATCTCCGTGCCAACCTCAGCCGACGGGTTCTTTTTCTTCGCATCCGTCAGGCTCAGCTCTTTCTTCGGATCGACGACTTCCTCAACGACCGTCATCACTGAAAAAACTTCGACCTGACCGGTCTCCTGGTTGAACTTCGCGCGCAAATCTTCTTCTGACTTGTAGTGCTTCCGGGCCGCCACAACCATTGCGTCTTCAATCGCCGACACCACCACTTCCGGCTCGATGTGCTTCTCGCGGCTCAGCATCTCGATCTGTTGATAGAGCAGGTTCGCCATTTCCGTTCGTTCCTGAAATCCTTTAGTTGTCCCAGCTTCTCGTTCTTCGCGTCTCCGGCGTCCGACCGCGCCCGACGCTTACCACTCCACAACCAAATTCGCTTTGCGAATCATCTCCATGGGTACTTCCACCACTCGCGCATTCTTTCCCGACAGCTCCATCCGTACCCGTCCGTCCGATACTCCCGCGAGTCGGCCCTCAAAGAACTTCTGGTCGCCTTCGCCGACCGGTTCGCTGGTCGTGATCTTCGCCAAGTGCCCGGCAAACCGCTCGAAATCGGCCGAATTGCGTAGTGGCCGGTCCAGACCCGGCGAACTCACCTCGAGCACGTACCCTGCCGGCCCCTCGATGAGATTCTCCACGTCCAGAATCACGCTCAACTGCTGGCTGACTCGCTCGCAGTCGGCGTGACTGATATTTCCGTAGGATCCCTCAGTGCTGCTGGCTGGCGCTTGGTCGGTGGCCTCGACGCCCCCGTTTGCGCTTGCCGTTTCCTTCGCCGGTGGTACGCGGTCGATATAGACCCGCAAGAACCTCTGTTTCCCCACCTTCCACTCGACGTCGAATACTTCCAGCCCCTCCGAACGCGCCACCCGCTCGGCCGCTGCGCGGATTTTCTCCAGATTCACTTAAAGACTCCCCGGCCAATGCCGGTATCTAGAGCACTGCAACCGGCCCAACAAAAAAGTGGGCTTGCGCCCACTCCATCGTGCGACCCGCTTCAGAGCGAAGAATGAGTATATTCCCCGAACACGGCAAAATCAAGGTACGGCCCGCCCGCCCAAATCCCGTGGCCAGCGGTCCAAATCTCCTCTTGGGGCTGCCAGTTCGCGTGCTCAACTGCTCTTTTAACCGAGTTGACGCCACCCAATCAGATGCGTCGAATAATAATCCGATGCTGCGCTGACTATCCCAACGTCCGCGTACCCGGGATGTGTTTTTTGCCCCATCGCACAAAGGCCATCAGCACGTTACCCAAGTCCTTCCCTGCTTCGGTCAGCTCGTAGGTGTAACGCACTGGATGGTCCTGATACACCGACTTGGCGATAAGCCCCGCCTCATCCATTTTTCTCAGGCGGTCCGCAAGGATATTGGTAGGAATGCGCTCCAGCGAATTCTGCAGTTTCTTGTAGGTGACGTTGCCGCGAAGCAAGTCGCGAACCACAAGCAGCGACCATTTGTCTCCCACCAGATCGAGTGTGCAGGCAACAGCGCAGGGTGAACGGCGGAAACTGCCGCTTTTCGTTCTCGGTTCTTTCTTCACTTTTCCTCGAATCGAGTGACTTGCACTATGCAAGTCAGTATGCTACGTTTTGCAGTGACTTGCAAAATGCAAGTCAGTGCTATAGCTGGACAAAGGAGCGCATCATGGCTAACACCGCAGTATCCCACGTCGATCAGCCCAACCTTCCAGCGCCTTCTGGCGCCGGCACATTCATCGCCTTCTTCTTTGCGGTTTGGTTCTCGCTCGTCTTTGCCCTCGGCGCACGCGGAGCGTTCGTCGCGCAGCCTGGTGCGCCGCCGCTCGCATTGTTGATTGGCCTCGTTGGCCCTCTCATGCTCTTTCTCCTCGCCTACTTCACCATTCGGCCGGTGCGCGAGTTCATTCTGTCGGCTGACCTTAGGTTGGTCGTGGGAATTCAGGCGTGGCGATGGGCCGGATTCGGATTCCTAACCCTGTACGCCTACCGGATCTTGCCGGGAATTTTCGCGTGGCCTGCGGGGCTGGGCGATATGGCCATCGGTATCACAGCCCCACTCGTGTTGGCCTCTCTTCTGCGCAAGCCTAACTTTGCGGCTGGCAAACGCTTTGTAACGTGGAATCTTCTCGGAATATTGGATCTAGCTGTTGCCGTGAGTATCGGCGCGCTCGTTCCGATTCTCGCTCCCAATTTCTACGGGACGGTTACAACGGCGCCGATGTCTCAGTTGCCGCTGATTCTGATTCCGGCGTTCTTAGTTCCAACGTTCCTGATGTTGCATTTGACGGCGCTATTTCAGTCTCAGCATCTCGCACGCTGACTACGTTCTGACACAATAATCGCGCTCGTCGACGCCATGCTGGATTCCTCCGCGTCTAAATCTCACGCGGAGCAACCCCACATGATTACGCGGATCTGGCATGGTAGGACGACGGCGGGAAAAGCTGATGAATATTTGGACCTGATGCGCACGGTCGCGATCCCCGAGTATCGCGCAACTCCCGGCAACAAAGGCGCTTACGCGCTGCTCCGCATCGAAGGCGACGTGGCGCACTTCCTCATGCTCACCTTTTGGGAATCTGAGGACGCGATTCGCGCATTCGCTGGCGACGACACCAGCGTCGCGAAATACTACGATTTCGACAAAGACTTCCTGCTGGAAATGGAACCGGCGTCAACGCATTACGAGACTTTCGATCGCTAGCGAAAGACGCCGGAGTCAGCCTTAGCGGTGGCGTGTCGCCACCGGCGCCAGCAGCATCGAATTCGGATCAGCCTGCACCTGGGTATACCCCGCCGGAATATCAAACAAGCTCGCATCCAACGGCGAATCGGAGTACGACGACACCTGCGTCGTCATCTCCATCAACGCATTCGGATCAGGATTCGGATTCGGCGGCGGCGCCGGAGTCCCGGCCTTCGCATTGTCGTCCTGTTGCTTCTGCTTCCTCTTGTTGAAGAGCGAGCCAAGCCCTTTCACCATCGCGTCCGACGGGCTCGTCGGAGTAGTGCTGCCGGAATCGGCCGATCTCGAATTGTCGCTCGACGTGTTCGAAGGCGTCTGCGACGTATTTCCATTCGCTCCCGGCTGCGGCGGAATGCCCATGCTGATGTACGAAAGCATCGGCAATCCCTTCAACGCATCCGAATTTTTCTGCAGCTCGCTCATCCCCTGCGTCATGCGCGGATCGACATGAATGTTCGACGGCGGCACCCAATTGATTTCCTTCGCCATCTTCCGGTAAAACTCGCCGATCTCCTGATAACCCGAAACGCTAGGCGCCACAAACGTATCCATCGTCATCGTGAAGGTGATGCTGTTCGGCTGACCGGGCTGCGCCGTCTGCGTCGGTTGACCATTCGCGTTTTGCGGCTGCATCTCCATATCCATCTTGATTCTTGTCTCGTTTGTCTGCTGCCCCTGAATCACACGCGTCCCGCTCCCAGGCAGTACCGTGATCTTCGGCGTCACCTGCAACTGCTGCGCTTCTTGCGCGTCCCTCTTGTTGCCCGGGTTTTCTTTCGCCTTCGCTTCCGCGTCGGCGCGCGCCTTTTCCATTGCCGCTTTGATCTGGTCGAACGTCGCAACGGAATAGGTCCGCTTCTCATTGTCGATCGAGATCACTCTTCGCCCATCGAGGTCGATGATCTGAATCGACCCATCCGACCCGTCGGTGCGCAGCTTGTTCCCCTTGATGTAATGCGTGGTCGTGATCGGCTGCATTGCCGCCCGCGAATCCTTGCTGAACTTCGCCGCAAAGTTCGCCATGCCCATCAACGCTCCGCCCGTCATCTGCGAAGTGTCAGTGTATTTGAAATCCGCGAGCGCGGGCGTCGAAACTAATGGAATCACAATCAGAATAGCCAGTGATTTGCGGACTAGGTTCATTGGGTAGCTCTCCGTGTTGGCTGGTTCTCTCTCGGTAGGAAGGGCTGAGTTGGTGCCAAGCATTATGGTGGAACCAACTGTTGCGGACAAGTGCCGGATGGCGACTACCTGTTTGCGCCACCTTGTACCACTCGCGCCGCCACGCATCTAAAGCCTAAGTCTTAACTTATGATCAACGACCTCTGGTACAAAAACGCCATCATCTATTGCCTGTCGATCTCCACCTTCATGGATGCGAACGGCGATGGCGTCGGCGACTTTCGCGGCCTGATGAATCGGCTCGATTACCTCCAAGGAATCGGCGTCACTGCAATCTGGCTGATGCCTTTTCAACCTTCTCCCTTTCGCGACGACGGCTACGACGTGGCTGATTACTACGGTGTTGATCCTCGGTACGGCACTCTTGGAGATTTTGTCGAGTTCGCGCACGGCTGCGAACAGCGTGGCATTCGCTTGATCATCGATCTGGTCGTCAATCACACCTCTGACAAACATCCGTGGTTTCTGGAAGCGCGCTCAAATCCAAAATCGAAACATCGCGACTGGTATGTCTGGTCGAAAAGGAAGCCGAAGCACGCAAGGGATGGCGTCGTTTTCCCCGGCGTCCAGAAATCCACGTGGAACTACGATAAGACAGCCGGTGAATGGTACTTCCATCGCTTCTAC
>JAFAZL010000470.1 GCA_019239815.1 Acidobacteriota bacterium | reverse complement strand
CGCTGCTTCTTTGGTGGTCAGTAACAGCGACTCTGGCCGCGCGTCCGCACCGTTCGGCGCATCAGTGGTAAATATCGGCACAATTTCTCGAATCCCAAAATCTCCAAAGGTAGTTGCTGTGGTTGTCGGTGCCGCATCGCGTGTCATCATAGTCAGGCCCGGCCTCCTTTAACTGCCGGTGTTGAGCGGACAATACCCGAAGAAACCGGTACTGGGACTGTCCGAACGGCCAGTTAAGGGGCAGGTGGCCATTTTTAAGTGGAAAAAAGTGGTGACTTGATAGCGAGGGTGTTTTTGTTGAGAATGCGCGTGCAATGATCCGCATTCGTTCCACAGGCACGCGTCTGTGGTTGCCATTCATGGCAGCGTTTGCTCTCTCATGCTCCGCGCCGAAGCCCTCCGAACCCACGAAAGTGTTTGCACACTCGGTCGATCCTGATGGCACGGCTGTGCCGAATACGCCCGAACCTGAAGTTGTTCAGCTTCGTAGCATCGAGACAGTGGGCGACGAAAAACGCGTCACCGTGGGAAATGTCGCTGGGGATTACGTGTTGGTGTGCAACGAAGCAGCCAACGAAAAACAAAAGCATCCGATTCCAAGCTGTATTTCGCCACGACCGCAGGCGAACTATCTGCTGTTTCGTAGCAACACTAAGTGGGTGACCAAGGGGGCGACCAACGCGCGGGTGACCATTGATCTCGCGTTCATGCAAGATTTTACCGTGTCCTACAACGACAGCGAGAACATCGGGCTCCTGCCCACGCGCGACCGGAACGCGAATGAACCATTCGGAGTCTACTGGCTGCTTTCGTGGACCGCCAAGACTTCGCGATAGCGCTCGATGTCGTAGGTTTTATTCAGCCGACGAGTATTCAATCTTGTGTAAATGATCCGGTCCATTTCCTTCGTGGTATACTAGGATGTCACTATAAACCTGATTGACAATCGTCCTGATTTTACTTACTATTGCGCCTTAGTCCCCGCGACTCGTTGGTCTGCGTTGCCCACACTCCACCTGCCGCTGCCGTTGGAGGTGTGTGTGAGCGAACGAAATCGATTTGACGACGGGGCGTACAAAATCACATCGCAATTCTTCGACCCTCGGGAACCGCTTATCGCAAAGTGGGGGATGACCATTCGGGCTCCCCGGAACCGTCAACCCAGGAACGAAACGCCCGAATTTTTTCACGATCGGCAAAAGATCGAGTGGTTTCTTGCTAAGAAGTTCCCGTATGCGATTCTCCCGCACTGTAAGCTAAGGGCGAAGTGTCAGTGCGGCCCTTGCACGTTTCCGTGGCACAAAACTGGCAGACGAATATCCGTTGCCGATTGTGAATTCGATCCACCTTGCCGCGCTTGCCGGGATACGAGGAAAGCGTTCGTGTGGTGCGCCGTCATTGTCGAGTGGTTTCTGATGCACGATCCCAATCGTAAGGTCGATATGGCTCATCACTGGAAGCCAGGCACGACCGATCACATCGTTCAGAAGATTCGGCGGCAGCTTCGCGGGGAACGGCAGGACGGACTTCCTCGTACAGGCAATGCGCGTGGGCGACCGAAACGCAAGCTCGATCCGGTCGTAGACGACCTCGTCGTTAAATCCTGATAGTTTTTCGCTCTTGCGCGGCGGAATAAATTCATTCATTCAACAGCCTTTAAGGTCGAAAAACCGAATTCCTGATAGTCATCAGGCATATATTGAAGGGGAGTAGAAGGTCCTCATCTTCGGTTTGTTCCCGCATTTGTCGCCGAAATAAATTTCCTCACAAGTTTTGAGTTACTTCCGGGTGTCTTCGGATGCCCGATAATTTTTTGATTCCAAATCAGGAGACCGAACCCGTTCGTATGATTACCGCATTTAGCAACGAAGGAAGAATTCAGCAAAAGCTTGCTGCCTTGGGATGTTCATACAGCGCATTCTGCAAGCTCGCCGGTATCTGCGGGAAGACGCGCTTCATGGAAGCGATGAACGGACTGCCGGGCCGACACTTCAGCGACGATGAGGCGCAGGCGTTGCTTTTCACGTTGGAGGAGTTGTGGCAATTGCAAACCGATGTTGACGAGGCTGCACGCGGCAAAGACGGAAAACCAACGCACGTTCCAATCGACTTCAGCCAGTACGATCAAGTCAAAACCGCTCTGACGGTAAGGCTCGCGAAGAATTGTTTGAATGATGGCGACACTTGCTTGGATGAAGTGATG
>JAFAZL010000300.1 GCA_019239815.1 Acidobacteriota bacterium | reverse complement strand
GCACGATCACCGTGAGAGCGGCTGCGGACAAACAGGCTATAGCGATTGCTGCAAGCGCGGAGCGATGCTGAGCGCCCACTGCACGCTTTTCGACGCGAAGCGGAAGCGGCTCGGGTTCGACCGGACGAAAACTTCTCAAATAGATTTCGAATCGCTCGTCGTTCGGTTCAGGCATTCGAACTCTCCTTCATCAACATGGCTTCGCGAAGTTTTGCGAGCGCGTAGCGATAACGCGAGGCCGCGGTGTTCGCGCTGATGCTCAAAATTTCGGCGACTTGCGCGAACGTCAGCTCTCCCCAGACATGAAGTACAACGACCTGCCGCTGATCCTCCGGCAACGCTTGCAGCGCGCGACGAAGATTCCGTTCGGCGGCGTGGTCGCGATCCGGCGGTTCGAACCACAGCCGTTCGGCGTCGATGAGCACGTTTCGTTGCCGCATCTTGAGATCGTTGAGCAGGACATTGCGCACGCTGGCAAAAAGGTACGCCTTCGGATCAAGAGCATTTTTCAGGCTGTCCGTTTCCATGAGCTTGAGGAAGACTTGATGCACAGCGTCCTGCGCGCGGCCGTATTCGCCACAAATGCTGACCGCGAAGAGAAGCAAGGCTCCGCCATGCTGACGATACAAGCCTTCGATCGGAGGCATGCTCTGGTCGGTTGGGGGCACTTGCGTTCTCTGAGATACGACAACTGAGACGGTGGGATTTGTCTATGTTTTGTTCGGTAAGCGGCGGGAATAGCTATTGCTTCACGACGGGGGGTATGGCAGCGAGCGGCAGAGATCCTTTAAGGTGACCGCCAGGCCACCGCAAGGATGAGGGTTGGTTTGCTGGGGCGCGAGATTAGCTGAAAGTCTCGCCAACAAGTTGCTCGCTCTTTTTCCAAAGGGCGGCGGCGTTCGCCGGATCGAGCGCATAGGCACGGACGCCTTCGCTGACGGCGGAGATGTTTTCGACGTTGTCACGCATCGGTTTTGCGACGTGGCAGTCTTCGGCATACTTGCCGCCGACTTCATCAGCACCCGCTGTCACGGCTGCCCACACGGAAGTCGCGGCGCCTTGCTCGAAGCTTTTCCACTGGAGCGGGCCTTTGCCTTCGGCTTTCAGGCTTTCGTTGATCTGTTGGATGCGCTTTTCGATAGCGGCAGGATCGGTGTAGCGCGCGAGTTCGGTCTTGATAATGCCGGGGTGCACCGCAGCGGCGCGGATTCCACGGGCGCGATGGCGCTTGTCGAATTCGACGGCAAAGAGGATGTTCGCGGTTTTGGAGCGGCCGTAGGCGACGTATGGATCATAAGGCGTGCGTTCGAAGCCAGGATCGTCGAGATCGACGTTGGAAAAGCGGTGCCCGGCGGAGGAAACATTAACGAGGCGGCAGCCGTCACGAAGTAGCGGCGCGATGCGATTGACTAACACGAAGTGGCCGAGGTGATTTGTGCCGAATTGCGTTTCGAAGCCATCGGCGGTGTGACCGAATGGCGTGGCCATCACGCCGGCGTTGGCGATGATGATGTCAAGCGGCTCGCCGTTGGCAATGAGTTTGTCGGCAGCGGCGCGCACGCTCTTCAGGTTGGTGAGGTCGAGCTCGATCAATTCGAAACTGCCGCCATTGGCAGCCGCGTCTTTACGGACCTGCGCCGTGGCACCTTCCGCTTTTTTGAGATCCCGCGCGGCGCCGATGACGTGAGCGCCATGTGCGGCGAGAGTGCGTGCGGTTTCAATGCCGATTCCCGCCGAAACGCCGGTGACGAGGGCGCGTTTGCCTTTGAGATTTATGCCGGAGAGAACTTCGTCTGTCGTTGAGGTGGCGCCGAAAGTCTTTGCCATTTTGGTTTCCATTTCTTCCCTCTTTTCAATCTTATCGGTCGTGGCGATGCCAAGTTGACCAGGCATCGAGAATTCGGTAAAACGGAGAGTGTCTCCGAATATTTAGATAGTCGGAGGCAGATTCCGGTTACATCCAATCGTGACGGCCCAATTCTTATGACCCAATTCATATGACAAAGAAACGTTCACAACCCATCCGGCGGAAGACGCGAACTGACGCGCAGCGTAACCGCGAGCGGATTCTTGAAGTTGCGAAAGCTGCATTTGCGCGGTCGGGGGCAAACACGAGCCTGGATGATGTGGCGCGTCAGGCGGGCGTTGGAGCGGGAACTCTGTACCGGCACTTCCCTAACCGGGACGCGCTGCTCGAGGGCGTGTATCACACCGAAGTTGCCAAGCTTGCAGCGGCGGAACGCGAACTGTCAGAGAAATTGCCGCCAGTCGAAGCGCTGCGCGCGTGGATGCTCCTGTTCGTTGATTACATCGCGGAAAAACATATCATCGCGCCGGCGCTGAACACATTCGTCGGCGGACCGTCGAAGCTCTACGAATCATCGCGGGCGCAAATCACCGGCGCGATTGAGGCGCTGGTGAAGCGGGCGATCAAGAGTGGAGATATTCGGAAGGATCTCGACGCGTTCGATTTGTTGCGCGCGCTGATCGGCGTTTCGAATGTGGCCTCGACACCGGAT
>JAFAZL010000101.1 GCA_019239815.1 Acidobacteriota bacterium | reverse complement strand
CGACTAAACGATTTTCCACGAGATCGGTGCGCCCGATTCCATTGCGCGCCGCGATTTCGTTGAGCTTGTTGAGCAATTCGACGGGCCCAAGCTTCGCGCCATTCACCGAAACCGGCGTCCCCGCCTCAAATCCGATCTCGACTTCTTCCGGCTTATCCGGCGCTTTGTCGGGAGATACGACCCACTGCCACATCGCCTCGTTCGGCGCGTTGGCGGGATCTTCGAGTTCCGCCCCTTCGTGGCTCAAGTGCCAGATGTTGCGATCGCGGCTGTAAATGTTCTTCTTGCTTTGCTCGATCGGCACGTTGTGCTTTTCGGCGTACGCAATCGCGTCTTCGCGCGAATCAATGTCCCACTCGCGCCACGGCGCGATGATCTGCACGTTCGGCGCGATCGCCTTGTAGGCAAGCTCGAAGCGCACCTGGTCGTTGCCTTTGCCCGTGCAGCCGTGAGCCAGGCCATCCGCCCCGAGTTTCAACGCGATTTCCGCCTGGCGCTTTGCGATCACCGGCCGCGCCATCGACGTACCGAGCAAGTATGTGTGCTCGTAGACGGCGCCCGCACGCAGCGTTGGCCAGATGTAATCGCGCACAAATTCTTCGCGCAAATCCTCGATGCTCGCGCTCGATGCGCCGGTCGCCAGTGCTTTTTTATAAGCGGCCTGCAAATCTTCCTGTTGGCCGACGTCTCCAATCATCGCGATTACTTCGCAGCCGTCGTAGTTTTCTTTCAGCCAGGGAATGATGATCGACGTATCGAGTCCGCCGGAATAGGCGAGCACTACTTTTTTCGGTTTCGGTTGCTGCTGTTTCACGTTTCTCCTCTATTTTGCGAACGAATCTGAATATGTTGAATGAAAATTGTTACAGGATGTAGACATATCCACCGAGTGAAGAATCGGGCCCGGCGGCTGATTCAGACCGCTGCGCCTCAGCGCGCCCGATCTAGCTGTAAAGCGCCTGCAGAATCGCCTTCTGCGCGTACATCCGATTCTCAGACTGATCGAGCACGACCGACTGCGCCCCATCGAGAATCTCGCCCGTCACTTCGTGTCCACGGTGGGCCGGAAGGCAGTGCATGAACACAGCGTCAGGCGCCGTCAGCGCCATCAGCTCGCGGTTCACCTGATACGGCGCGAACACTGCATCGCGTACCTTCTGCTGAGCTTCAAATCCCATGCTCGTCCACGAATCGGTGTAGACACCCTGCGCGCCCGCGACGGCTTCACGCGGATCGGTAAAGAGTTCGATCTTCGCCTTCGTTTCGCGCGCGACACGTTTCGTGTCGGCGAGCACTTCCGGCTCCGGCTTATAGTCCGCCGGAGTCGCAATGCGCAGGTTTACGCCGAGCCGTCCGGCCAGGAATATCAACGAATGGCAAACATTGTTGCCGTCGCCGACGTACGCCAGCTTGAATCCGCGCAGGTCACCGAATTTTTCTTGCAGTGTCAGAAAATCCGCCAGCGCCTGGCACGGATGGAAGCGGTCCGACAGCGCATTGATCACCGGAATGTTGGCGTTAGCCGCCATTTCTTCCAGCACGCGCTGTTCATAAACGCGCGCGACGATGCCTTGTACCCAGCGTTCGAGGTTACGCGCCACGTCCGCGATCGATTCGCGTTCGCCGAGCCGCGCTTGCGTCTGATCGAGAAACACGACCGAGCCGCCCATGCTCTGGATTCCGACTTCAAACGTGACGCGCGTTCGCAGCGACGGTTTCTCGAAGATCATCGCCAGCGTTTTGCCACGCAGCGTCTTTGCATAGCGTTCGGGATGCGCTTTCACTTCAGTGGCCAGCGCCAGGAGTTCGCGCGTTTGCGCGGCGCCCCATTCCGCTCCGGTGAGCAGGTCGTTGACGAGCAATAAAGAAGGTGCTGTGAGAGTTGCGGTCGACATTTCTAGTTTTACCTCGTAAATTTCACCGCGCCGCGGAATGCGCAAGGCGCGAAGAGTGATTGGATTCCTTCGGGGAAGAATTCGATGCCACTTTCGATGCAGAAATAGAAGCGAGGACAGATTCAAACAACTTCAGAAAATCGCGCACCTGCGCCTTGGTGACGATGAACGGCGGCAGGAGGCGAAGAGTAAAATCGTGCGTGCAATTCATCAACAGCCCGCGATTCGTTGCCTCGGTGACGAAAGGCGCGCCTTCGACCGACAGTTCGACGCCGATCATCAGGCCTTCGCCGCGCACTTCGCGGATGAAATCGAACTTCTTGGCGAGCGCCGTAAGTCCTTCGCGGAGTTCCTCGCCGCGAGCGCGCACGTTTTGCAGAAGCTTTTCGCTCTCGACCACGTTGAGAAACTCGAGCGCCGTCGCGCAGACGAGCGGACCGCCGCCAAAGGTCGAGCCGTGTAGCCCCGGGCTGATTTTCGCCGCGACCGCATCGGAAGCGAGAATCGCGCCAAGAGGCAAGCCCGCAGCGAGTGGCTTCGCGATCACAACGATGTCGGGCTTCGAGGTGAACTTTTGATAACCGAAGTAGCGGCCGGTCCGGCCAAGTCCGCATTGAATCTCGTCGGCGATCAGAACGGCACCGTTTTCTTGCGTCAGAGCGCGCGCACGATTCCAAAACGCTTCGCTGACCGGGTGAATCCCGCCCTCGCCCTGAATCGGCTCGATCAAAACGGCGCAAACCGTGTCATCGAACTTCGATTCCAGGTCGCGGACATCGTTAAACTTCACGAACTCAATGCCGGGCACGAGCGGCGCGAACGGCAGTCGATATTTCTCGGTCGAAGTTGCGCTCACCGCCCCCATCGTGCGCCCGTGAAACGAATTCGTCATCGCCAGCACGCGATGTTTCTTCGCCGGAGCATTCGGCGCTTCATCGGCCGAGCGTCCATAAAGTCGCGCCAGCTTCAGTGCGCCTTCAATCGCTTCCGAGCCACTGTTCGAGAAAAAGACATGATCCATCCCCGACCATTGCGAAAGCTTTTCGGCCAGCGGACCTTGAAATGGATGGTGATAAAGATTGGAAAAGTGAATCGCCCGCGCAGCTTCGCGGCGAATCGTCTTCACGATGCGTGGATGCGCATGGCCCAGCGCGTTCACTGCGATCCCACCCAAAAAATCGAGATACTTTTTGCCGTCGGCATCGAATACATAGCAGCCGCGGCCATGCGTCAGCATGAACGGAGCGCGCTTATACGTCGGCAGCAAGAACTCGTCGGCCTTGGCGACGCGTGTATCGACCTTGGACTTCGTGCTGCCGTGAGCGTGCGCAGCTTTTGCGGTAGCGCTCGCTTTGCGAGCACCCGGCTTGACCGCCTTCGACGATTTGGAAGTAGCGCGCGTCATGCCACCGTCACCGCCGCCTGCTTCGACGCATTTCGCTCGCGAACCACACGCGTGCCGGGAATCTCTTCGCCCGTCGCGTCATCCGCGCGCCAACTCTTCAGCAACGATTCTTCCGAACTTCCGCCGACAATCTTCACTTCGCGAACGCCGCCTTCGATCGCTCGCTTCGCCGCCTCTAGCTTCAATACCATGCCGCCCGAAACCACTCGCGCCTGCACCAATCCCTCTATCTCTTCACACGCAATCGACGACACAACTTTGTCGCCGTCGAGCACTCCGGCCACGTCGGTCAAATAAATCAGCCGCTCGGCGCCGATGTATTCCGCGCACGCCGCAGCCATGTGGTCCGCGTTGATGTTGTAGAGCTCGTTGTCGGGACCCAATCCGAGGCACGCCGCCACGGGCAAGAGTCCTTCGCGCCACAACGATTCGAGCACGGCGGCATTGACGCCCGTCAGATAGCCGACAAATCCAAGCTCGCCCTCTTCCGCGTTGCGAGACATCGCCTCCGCCAGGAAGCACTTCGCGTCCGCCGCTGAGATTCCGATCGCCGGTGTGCCTTCCGCCGAAATCGCTGCCGACAATTTTTTGTTCAGCAATCCGGCGAACACCATGACGGCTACATCTCGCGTTTCGCGGTCAGTGACCCGCAGCCCCGCGTCAAATTTGCTCTCAATTCCCAGCCGCTTTAGCGTCGCGGTAAAAATCTTGCCGCCGCCGTGAACCACCAGAATTTCGTGCCCTTCTTTCGCAAGTTCAGCGATTTGGCGTGCAATCGACTGCACCACGGCATCGCTTTCCAGCAGCGCTCCGGCGAGTTTGATCACAGTTCTCATTGCAGTGCGGTGTGCTCCTCGATACCCAGCATGTGATTGAAATTCTGCACGGCTTGGCCCGCCGCGCCTTTGCCCAGATTGTCCAGACACGACACGACGATCAGGCTGCGTCCCGATTTGTCGAGCGCGAAGCCGAGATCGGCAAAATTCGTGTGCGCCACGTGCTGCAGCTCCGGCAGCTTGCCCGCGCCCCAAACGCGCACCATCTTCCGTCCCGCATAAAACTTCCGGTACATCGCTTCAATATCACCGGCGCGTTGCGCTTCCTTGAGCGTTACGTAAATGGTCGAAAGAATCCCACGCGCCAGGGGAAGCAGGTGAGTTGTAAAGACGAGGTTGCCCTCGCCGATTCCCGTGTGATCGAGAATTTCCGGCGTGTGCCGGTGGGAAAACAGGTTGTACGCCTTAAAATTTTCGTCCAGCTCGACGA
>JAFAZL010000067.1 GCA_019239815.1 Acidobacteriota bacterium | reverse complement strand
TCGTAGACCAACCCCGACAGCAGCCAGTCGGCCGGCAACGCCGGAATCGCGCGCAGCGCCGCGACATCGAGCGTCACTGCCGCGCGCGGATCGCGGACTGCTTTCGCCTTCACGTCGCTCTCGCTGATCTGAAAATAGTGCGCCAGCTTGTCGGTATCGTCCGCGAGCCGCGTAATCCCGCAATCGGTGTGATGCAGCACGATGAGGTGAAACTCACCGCCCCCGCCCGGAATCTGTTGCGCGACTTCTCCGATTCGCCCTAGCAACCCCATCTGCTCCAGCAAACCCGGAGTCACGCGGCCGCCGATATTCCGTATCACCACGGCCTCACCTGGCTTAAGCCCAAGCAAATCCGCAGGATCGACGCGCATATCCGCGCAACCAATAACGACCGCCCGGACATTCGGCAGCGCACTCGGCAGCCAAGGCATAAGCACACCCGCGGCCGACTGCTCCGCCGCAAACTTCTTGTTTCGTTGCAACCACGAATCAAAATGGCTCAATGGAAAACCCCAGCGAGGTTGGACATTGCGGGGGCTGGTCCCGTAGGCTTGCTTGGATTCGCTACGTCATCGCTTCGTTGCGTTGTTTTTTTTCGCCTCGCCTCACGCCATTGGCATGCGGTATTCGGCGGCGTATCGGCCCGTGGCGTGGAACTCGAGCTGGCGCTCGATGTCGGCAAGCATGCTGCTCGCACCAAACCGGAACATCTCCGGACGCAGCCACGCATCGCCCAACTCTTCTTTCATCATTCCGAGCCACTCGAGCGATTGCTTCGCCGTGCGAATTCCGCCGGCCGGCTTGAATCCAACTGCCATCTTGGTGCGTTCCGCGTATTCGCGAATCGCGCGCACCATCACCAATCCCACCGGCAGCGTCGCATTCGTGGCTTCTTTCCCCGTCGACGTCTTGATAAAATCCGCGCCCGCCATCATCGCCACCCAGCTCGCGCGTGCCACGTTTCGCAGTGTCAGCAAATCCCCCGTTCCCAAAATCACTTTCATGTGCGCCGAGCCGCACGCCGCCTTGAACGTCGCAATCTCATCGAACAGCGCCGACCACTTCGCGCCGAACACATGTCCGCGCGTTATCACTACATCGATCTCTCGCGCTCCGGCTTCGACCGACCGGCGAATTTCGGCGACGCGTTCATCGAGCGGCGAAAGTCCTGCCGGAAATCCCGTCGACACCGCCGCTACCGGAATGCCCGAACCTTCCAGCGCCCGCACCGCGGTCTCCACAAACGTGTGGTACACGCACACCGCGCCAACCTTGATTCCCAGCGACTCGATCCCCAGCTTGCGCACAAGCTCTTCCTGGATCGGCTGGCGCGCCTTCGCGCAAAGGCGTTTCACGCGCTCGTCGGTGTCGTCGCCCAACAACGTGGTCAAGTCCATGCAAGAAATCGCGCGCAGCAACCACGCGATCTGCCATTCTTTTTTCACTGTCCGCCGCGTACCCAGCGTCGCCGCGCGCCGCTCCACCGCGCTGGTGTTGACATGCACATCTTCCACCCATCCCAAATCCAGCGGCACTCCGCGGTTCGGCCCGAGCGGCCGCCCATACAACGTCGCGATCGGCCCGTCGTGGTGCCCCGCTACACCGCCAATCTCGTGCGTCGTCCTATGCCCGACGCCTTCCACGCCCGAAACTTTGGAACTCATAATCCCCTACCTTGCAAGCCCTTCTACTCGACCCTTCTATTTTCCGACTTCCAGTTTCCAATTTCCAATTTGCTCTACCGCACCGACGCTCGCACCGGCACCTGCCACACCGCCAGCTGCGCGCGCGCCGTCCGGACCGACCCCAAAAACCGCCGCGCCAGCTCCCGAATCCGCTCGGGTTGACGCAACTCGATCGCGCTCCGCGGAATCAAATCGCCGCCAACCCCAATCGCCGACGCTCCCGCCAAAATGAACGCGCCCGCCGTCTGCTGATTCACTCCCCCAGCCGCGACCAGTGGAATCTGCGGAAACGGCGCCTTCAACGCCTTGATGTAGCTGTCGCCACCAACCTGCGCGCACGGAAACACTTTCACAAAGTCCGACCCGGCCTTATACGCCGCCACAACCTCCGTCGGCGTCAGCGCGCCCGCCATCATCAAAACGTTTTCCTTGCGCGCGAAATGCACGATCTCCGGGTCCAATCCAGGACTCGTCAGAAAATGCGCACCCGCTTTGAGGCATGCGCGCGCAATCTCCACGTCCAGAATAGTGCCAGCGCCAACAATCACGTGCGGAAGGTTACGAACGAGATCGCTGATCACCTCGATCGCGCCAGGAATCGTAGTCGTAATTTCGACGATCGGAATTCCTGCTTGCGCTACAGTTTCCGCGGCGAAGCGCGCGTTCTCCGCGCTCGCAACTCGGATGGCAGGAACGATGCCGACATCGTTGATCGTGGAGCGAACTTGTTCTTTGTCCATGGATTCTCTGAAATTTCCTGCGCGGGGACTGATAGACGCCGCCAATGCTCGCGCGGAATTTGGCACTAAGATAGCTTGAAGTGCCCCGAAAAGACAGCCGCTAAGCATCACGACACACGCAATTCATGCAGGCTGCGCGAATGCCTGCGAATGCGTCGAATACCTTCTACCGTGTTCATGAACGTTCGTTCACATGATTTGATACCGGGATGGTATTCTCGG
>JAFAZL010000948.1 GCA_019239815.1 Acidobacteriota bacterium | reverse complement strand
GAAGCTGGCCGACGGAATCAAACCGATCGATCCGACGAGTGCGGCTGCGGCGTCACTGAGGATATCGCCGAACATGTTCGTCGTGAGCATCACATCGAACTGCGATGGCTTCAGCGTCAGTTGCATCGCGGCGTTATCGACGTACATGTGTTCGAGGCGCACGTCCGGATGCGCGGTGTTCATTCCGACGACGGTACGGCGCCAAAGCTGAGAGCTGGCGAGGACGTTGGCTTTGTCGACGGAAACCATGCGACGTGAGCGCATCTCGGCACGCGCGTAGGCAAATTTTGCGACGCGCTCGATTTCGGGAACGGAGTAGGACTCGGTGTCCCACGCGCGCTCGACGCCCTGTTCGCGCACGTTGCCGCGCTCGCCGAAATACATGCCGCCGGCGAGCTCGCGGACGATCTCGATGTCGAGTTCGCCGAGGCGCTCCGGCTTTAGCGGCGAAATCAGGCGCAGCGGCTCGAGCAATTTCACCGGACGAAGATTGACGTAGAGGCCGAGGCCCTGGCGCAGCGCGAGCAACCCGCTTTCGGGCCGCTTCCCTACCGGGAGCGCGTCCCACTTCGCTCCGCCCACCGCGCCGAGGAAAATTGCGTCGGCTTTGCGACAGGCATCGAGCGTTTCGTTGGGCAGCGGCACACCTGTCGCATCGATCGCGGCACCGCCGACCGGATATTCCTGAAATTCAAATTGATGGTGAAATTCGTGGCCCGCTTCGCGGAGCACCGTCGCCGCAGCACGGGTCACTTCCGGCCCGATGCCGTCACCCGGCAGTAGGACGATCGTCTTCTTCATCGACTTCCCCGATTCCCGAAATTTTTTACGTGTCCGGAGCCAGTCGCCGGACGAAACTCTTTGAGTCAGCACGGTCGCGACTAGGCGACTGTGGTCGCCTGCTTTTCGGCGCTCGAACTTGCGCCGCGGCGAATCACTTCATGCGCGATCGCGACCAGATCGCGCTGGCGAATTTCTTTCGCCTGGTCGGCCAGCGCTGTTACGCGACGGTAGCACTCGGCGAGTTCCGCCGCGGTCGGCTCGTAGCCGAGGTCCTTCAGGCTCGTCTTCAGCGCGTTGCGGCCGGAATGCTTGCCAAGCACTAACGCACGCGCCGGAACGCCAACCGTTTGCGGCGAAATGATTTCGTAGGTCAGCGGATTCTTGATGATGCCGTCCTGGTGGATCCCAGCTTCGTGTGCGAACGCGTTCGCGCCGACTACGGCTTTATTGGGTGCGACTTGCGCTCCGGTGATTTCGGTCAGCATGCGGCTCGATGGGAAAAGATGCTCGAGCTTGATGTTGGTCGACACGCCGAAGCTTTCCTTTCGCACGGCCAGCGCGACAACGACTTCTTCGAGCGACGCGTTGCCCGCGCGCTCACCAATGCCGTTGATCGTGCATTCAATTTGACGCACGCCGGCGCGAACCGCCGCGAGCGAATTCGCGACGGCCATTCCCAAATCGTCGTGGCAATGCGCGCTGAGCGTTACGTTCTTGGGGTCGCCGAGGTGCTCGCGCACGCGCGTGAACATCGCGCCGTATTCTTCGGGCACGGCGTAGCCGACAGTATCGGGCAGATTCAGAATCGTTGCGCCGGCTTTCACCGCAACGCTGCAGACCTCGCAGAGAAAATCGATGTCGGTACGACCCGCGTCTTCGGCCGAAAATTCCACTTCGCCGACGTGCTTGCGGCCTTCCTTCACCATTGCGCCGATGGCTTCGAGGCACCTCTCGCGCGTCATGTTGAGTTTGACCTGGAGGTGCAGATCGGAGGTCGCGAGAAAAATATGCATGCGCGAGTGCGCCGCACCTTCGAGCGCCTCCGCAGCAGCCGCCACGTCTTCTTTGCGAGCGCGGGCGAGCGCTGCGATAGGGACATGGCGCACTTCTTTCGCCACCGCTTGCACGGCTTCAAGGTCGCCACGCGATGAAATCGGGAATCCCGCTTCGATGATGTCGACGTTGAGCACCGCAAGCTGCTTCGCCATGCGGATTTTCTCCGCCGTGTTCATCGAGAACCCAGGCGATTGCTCGCCATCGCGGAGCGTGGTGTCGAAGATGCGTACGACGTCCATGGATGTTCCCCCAGACTAAGTAATGCAGAAGGGGCCGTGTATAGTCAAATTTATCTTTATTCTGCATTTGATAATCCTGCCTTATACTGCTTTGGGGCCGCCCGGCCGGCTCGGAGCATTGTTTTGGATCTCAGTGAACTCCAGGTCTTTTTGATGGTCGCCCGCGAAGGCAGCTTTTCGCGCGCCGCCGAGCGGCTGTATCGCACACAGCCGGCGATTAGCCTGGGCATCCGCAAACTTGAGGATTCTCTCGGACAGCCGCTTTTTGTGCGGGGTTCGCGGCCGGTGCGGCTGACCGACGCCGGTGCCCTTTTGAAGGAATACGCCGAGCGGCTGCTGAATCTTCGCGATGAAGTGAAGAAGGGGCTGACCGAGCTAGAAGGGCTAAAGCGTGGCGAGCTCTCGCTCGGCGTCAATGAAAGCTCTATTCATGCGCTGCTTCCGGCGCTGGCAAGATTTCGCTCCGCGCATCCCGGCGTGCAGGTTCGGGTGCATCGCATGTTTTCGCGAGATATTCCGCATGAGGTGCTGAACTATCGGCTCGACGTCGGCGCGGTTTCGTTTGTGCCGCGCGAACCGCAACTGCAGGCCACTGAAATTTTGAAGGACGAGCTGGCGTTTGTTGTTCCGCTGAAGCATGCGCTGGCTAAGAAGCGCGAAGTCGATATCGAAGACCTCGGCAAGGAAACGTTTGTCGGACACATCGTTGAGTCGCCGTATCGGCGCCGCGTAATTGAGCTCTTCGCCCGTCATCGCACGACGCTGAATATGCCGATCGAAATGCCGACGATCGAAAGCATCAAGCGATTCGTGCAGATGGGGATGGGCGTCGCCATCGTGCCGCGCATGTGCGTACAGTGGGAGATCGACCACGGCTGGATGAAAGAAGTGAAAGTCCGGCAAATGAGCATGCCACGGCATGTTTACATTGTTTCGCGGCGAGGTGCGCGATTGCCGCATGCGGCTGCGGAGCTCATGCGGATTCTGAAAGCGGAGTAGCTCACTCTCGCTGCCTTGCTCGCGGTCCGGTGCAGTATCCGTTCAGCCTTCCATTGCGCTACGATACGCGTCTAACTACACACGACAATGACGAGCCTCATCGCCATCCTCGGTTTTGGCTTCCTTCTCGGCATGCGCCACGCGACCGATCCAGATCATGTGATCGCCGTCTCAACGATCGTCAGCCGAGAGCGTTCGATCGTGAAGGCCGGATTGATCGGCGCACTCTGGGGAGTCGGGCATACGGTAACGATCCTGATCGTCGGCGCGGCGATTATTCTGCTCGGCATCGCGATTCCGACGCGTCTCGGCCTCACGATGGAGTTTTCCGTCGGGCTGATGCTGATCTTGCTGGGCGTTCTGAATTTGACCGGCGCGCTCAGCTGGATCACCGACAAATTTTCTCCGGCGCATCCGAAGGTTGAAGGAAGCCACGCGCACTTCCACGAACACGACACGAAGCTGCACATTCACTGGCACACACACGCCGGTGTGACGCAGCATCACGGCGAGAGCATGGCGGCGCCGCGGTGGTTCGATAAGTCCACAGCAAAGGCGCAGCAAGGCGGCGATTGGCGCAAGCTTGGCCTGTTCCACACCCTCCGGCCGCTCTTCATAGGGTTGGTGCACGGACTGGCAGGCTCCGCCGCAGTCGCGCTGTTGGTGCTCAGCACGATTCACAATCCCAAGTGGGCTGTGCTTTATCTTCTGATCTTCGGAATCGGCACGGTCGCGGGAATGATGCTGATTACCGCAGTCATCTCGCTGCCGTTTTCCTTCGCGGGATACAAATTTGCGTGGCTGAATCGAGGACTGATCGTCGGATCGGGAGTGTTAAGTCTCACGTTCGGTATTTTTGTTTGCTATCAGATTGGATTCGTCGATGGTCTCTTCACGAGCCACCCGATGTGGACGCCGAGCTAACGCACCGAATAGTCGCAGGTTGCTCTACTTACCCGCCACCGCAATCGCGTCTTCTACGAGAGGATACAAAGGCAGCAGCTTGATCAATCCCGACACTTGCATCACGGCTTGACCCTGTGAGGTAAGCCCTGCAAGTATCAATTTCTTCCCGTGGTTGCGGCGGCTCACGAAGATCGATATCAGCGCGCCCACTCCGGCTGAATCCAGAAACGAGCACTTGCTCATATCCAGAATCAGCACCTGCGCCGGCTCGGGGCGCATTGTCTCGATGAAGTCGTGTACCGTCTCCAGGCTCAATTTGCCGTTCAGGCCGATGACTGCGACGTCCGCCTTCCCGCTGTCGACTCGATCCAATTCCAGATGTGTGGTTGGCATAAGCCGGAAAGGTTAGTCCAATTCGTTCGACCCTTCATTAAAATAATGTTACAGGCCGTCGGCTGCCACGAGCCGCTCGCTAAATCGCCAGACTTTCCCGTTTTGGTAAAACCAATCGATAAATACTCACAGTTTTTTACTTGAAAGATAACATTTTTTCTTGACTCCGTTTCGCCGCGCGTCTATCTTCACTCGCCTATTGCCAGCGCCGTGACCGCGCCGTTCTCCCCTCCCCAGGACAACGCATGCGCCTCTTGTGTCTGTCGTCACCGCTTCGCACCATAGTCTTCACGTCGATTCTGTTTCTCTTCGCGCCGCGGCCGGCGCAAGCGCAATCGCCTTACCTCTACGCCTCAGTTCCTAACAGCACGACAACATCTCTGATCGCCGGTTACTCGGTCGCCCCCGACGGCACGCTCACCCTTGTCGGCTCGCCTCTCACGCTATCCACCGAAGGCGGTCTCGTGACCACCGACCCGTCCGACCAATTTCTCTTCGTGCTCAATGCCACGACAAACACAATTTCGGTGCTATCCATTGACTCAAACACCGGCGCGCTCACGCCAGTCGGCCCGCCGGTCCCCGCACCGACACCCCCGCCATCGCTCGGTGGTGGCTCCGCCCCGAGCGCCCCGGTCAGCATGGGCACCTTTAAAGG
>JAFAZL010000880.1 GCA_019239815.1 Acidobacteriota bacterium | reverse complement strand
TCACCGTGCAGGTGCCTGCCGCGGACTTGGCTTCGGCAGCGACCTTGACTATCACGGTCACAAACCCAGGTGTGATTCCAGCGTCGTCGAATCCGTTGAACTTTGTGGTGAGTGCTTACGGCTTCGTTTCGATCGACTTCGACGATTCGTATCAGTCGACGTATGAGAACGGATTGCCGATTTTCGACGCCGCTGGAATTCGCACCACGCAATACATCATCACCGGCAGCCCGAACAACGCCATCGTTAACCCACGCGCAGGTCCTGTTGGAATCGCGGATGTCTCCGGCAATCCGGAATATATGACGTGGTCGGAAGTCCAGATCATGGCGGCGAACGGCCACGAAATCGGAGCGCACACGCGCACGCACCAGAGCCTCTCCACACTTTGCGGTGTCACGCAGCCCAACGGTCCGGTGTTGACTCCGTGCGTGGACGTGCATGGAAATCCGACAACCATGAACGACACGTTGGATCAGGAAATTGGAGGATCTAAGGCCGACTTGATTGCGCAGGGCCTCAATCCGCTGACACTCGCGTATCCTTACGGAGACTATGGATATCCGAATTCGACGGTTGGCCAGGCGGTGCAAGCCGCCGGTTATCTTGGAGCGCGCGATTCTGATACTGGTTTCAACGGGCTCCCGGCATGTGCGCCCGGAAAATCGGTCAAAAAGTGCAACCACATGTATCCGTATTACCTATGGAGTCAAGGCGCCGAGAACGACTTGAATACGACGCAAACTCAAGTCAATGCGTGGATTCAATACTCGCACGATCACAAGGTTTGGCTGATCATTTTGCTCCATCGTGTTGACGAAAACGCGCCCAACTCCGAGTCGATCAGCATCGACTCGACTCCAGCCGCCGCTGCCGCCGCCGGGCATCCTGCTGGAGTCGCGACGTTGCAGGGCATTGTGGATTACATCCAGCAAAACGGGATCAACACCGTGACAAACTCGGAAGGCCTGGTGATCGAGAACCTCAACGGCCAAACCGCCACCTTCCAATTCCCGCAGTAGCAAAGGCAGTTGGCATTACTGGCAGCAGAGTTCAACGCACTTGTATTCATTTCGACGACCGAAATAAGCGCCAAAATTGGGCCTGCGTCGGTTGACGCGTCTCGCGTTCCCTATTAAATTAGAAAGGTTGAATCGTGGCTGCCGGGACAGCCGGACGTGCCGCGATTCCTTTTTGTTCCTCCCCGCTGGGAGGTCGTCCAATTGGTAGGACTCCAGACTCTGACTCTGGCTATCCTGGTTCGAGTCCAGGCCTCCCAGCCAAAATCGCTGTTAACCGCTGAATTAGAAGCTCAACATGGGATCCAACCGTCGCTACGGACGTGCGGCAAATAGGTTCGCTCGGGCGACTATTTTCGCTTATGCTTTTGCGGGAAATTTTTGCCGAGGGACCACACCTTGACTTGCTATCGCTATCTACCGCTGTTGTTACTCGCTATCGCTGGAACTAGTGCAAGTTTATCCGCGCAGACGCAGCCATTGACGCCGGACATTCCGCCGAAATTTGTCAAGCCGACCGCGGGATACGACTACACAAAGCGTGAAGTGATGATTCCGATGCGGGACGGCGTGAAGCTGTACACGGTGATCACGATTCCCAATGGCGCGAAGCATGCGCCGATGTTGCTGACGCGCACTCCGTATGACGCTGAGCATCGGGCGATGCGTGCCGACTCGTTTCAAATGGTAAACGAGCTGCCGCAGGGCGACGAAGTGTTTGTGAACGAGGGATACATTCGCGTGTTTCAGGACGTGCGCGGAAAATATCACTCCGAGGGCGAGTATGTGATGACGCGGCCGTTGCGCGGGCCGCTCAATGCGAGCGAAGTGGATCATTCGACGGACGCGTACGACACGATCGACTGGCTCGTGAAAAACGTGCCGGAGTCGAACGGCAAAATTGGGATGCTGGGAAGTTCGTACGAGGGATTCACCGTCGTGATGGCGTTGGTGCACCCGCATCCGGCGCTGAAAGTTGCTGCGCCGATGAGCCCGATGGTGGACGGTTGGATGGGTGACGATTGGTTTCACTTCGGCGCGTTCCGGCAGAACAACATCGACTACATCGCGGGACAGACGGAGGCGCGCGGCGAAGGCGGAAAAATCACGCGGCGCAGGCTCGACGATTACGACAATTATCTGCGCGCAGGTTCGATGGGGGATTTCGCGAAAGCGGCCGGCATGGATCAGATGCCTTTCTGGAAAAAAATCTCAGAACATCCTGCGTATGACGCATTCTGGCAGAACCAGGCGCTCGACAAAGTGATGGGAGATCAGCCACTGACCGTGCCGGTGATGTGGATTCAGGGGTTGTGGGACCAGGAAGACATGTGGGGCGCGATTCATTGTTATCTTGCGGTCGAGCCGAAAGACACCAATAACGACAAGAATTATCTGGTGATGGGGCCGTGGCGGCATAGCGGCGTGAACTACGACGGCTCGACGCTCGGACCGCTGCATCTTGAGGGCGACACGGCGTTGCAATTCCGGCGCGATGTACTGCGGCCGTTTTTCGATCAATATTTGCGCGACGGCGCGCCGAAGGCTGATACGCCGCCCGTGTTTATCTACAACACGGGCGAAAATCACTGGGATCGCTTGAAATCGTGGCCGATGGCGTGCCCGACGTGCGCGGTGAAATCGAAGCCATTGTATTTGACGAGCAATTTTGGTTTATCGTTCGACGCTCCGACCGAGCGCGATCCGAAATCGGCGGCTGGTTCGGACGAATATATTTCCGATCCGGCGCGGCCGGTTCCGTACGTGCCGCGGCCGGTCATCGAGTCTGACGGCGACACATGGCGGAGATGGTTGCTGATCGATCAGCGATTTGTCGATGGGCGGACCGACATTTTGACGTATGAGTCGCCCGTGTTGAAGGATCCGGTTCGTATTGGCGGGGCGCCCGTTGTGAATCTCGTAGCGTCAACGAGCGGGACCGACAGCGATTGGGTGGTGAAGCTGATCGATGTTTACCCCGA
>JAFAZL010000755.1 GCA_019239815.1 Acidobacteriota bacterium | reverse complement strand
TTGCTACTGACCCTGCAATAAAAGGGTTCTCTGGGATGTGCAAGTTGAGCTCGATGAGGAAATAGACCTCTTGAAAGAACATCATTCGTTTCTTCGAGGCTTGATGTTTCCAGTAGCACGGTCGGCGTCAAAGACCGGAATCGCGCTGGTAGCGGCAGCATGGAGGCTATCGGATATGACCTTTGCCGAGCTTATCGAAACCTGTGCATTTCCATTCGAAGGACGCCTCGACGAAATTTTCTCCGAGGATCGTCTGCCGCGGAATAACCATATTCAATTTTTGTGCCGCCAAAGCCAGAGGGCCGTCTCAACCTCTCGTTGCCAAAAGCGAATAGCCGCCGAGCATTTTTCACAACCGCTCAGGTGCCTGCAAAATGCGGGCGTCAGACGCATCTTCCAAAATATTGAACATGGTTGTGGAATGAACCTTTGAGAGTACCTCGGGCTATTCAACCCCATTACTCAACCACTCCCTAATTTTGATTTGGACCAAACAATTGTGAATCGACTGGCTCCCTTGAATACCGACGGTACAAGTGTCGATGCATCGAGCGAGTTCCGATTGGTTGCCTGGCCGCTCCGTCATAATCAGCGATCGTCGGTCAGCGTGTCTGGAATAGCGGTTCAGTAAGCACCTTTGCAATCAACGCTTCCAGCTCTTTCAGCGAAAATGGCTTTTGCAGGAAATACGTCCCATCTCGAACAGCGGCTTGTTCTTTCCATTGACACTCCGTCAAGCCTGATGACATGAAGATAGTCTTGATCCGAGGCTTCAGCATTTTGATTTGGCTTGCGAGCTCGAATCCATTCATTCCCGGCATCTCGATGTCAGTGAGCAACAGATGAATCAAATAACGAGATTTCAGCGCCGCATAGATCGCTTGGGGACCATTCGAGGCTTCCAACACAACGAAGCCTAAATAAGCCAGATGGTCGCGCAGCATGTGACGTAAGTCATCCAAGTCGTCGACGACAAGTATCGCTTTTGAGGAAATTGTGCGAACCCCTCTTCCAATGATGAGGGATTAGTTAGTCGCTCGCTGCGTTCTGCGTCAAGCCACAATGCGCAATTGATATGACGCTCTGCGGGCCATGTTTCGATGTACTAAAAAGTATTCGTTGGAGCACCTCGCTTTCACAAGCCGTGACATCCCTCAATCTTTCGGTTGGATACTTACATCAAGCCGCGTTTTTAGTTCTGTGATCCAGGTCACAGAAATTCATTTTGCATTTCGGTCGGGCGGTAGCCGCCATCTCAGGTCTTGTGGGGGCCTATTGAGTCATCTACGTACTGGCTTGTCTTCGAAGAAAGTGAACGCACCATGTCCGTGCCCTATTCGGAGCCGCGATCCCCGTCCTTTGGAGAAAGTCGAGAAAGTCCTATTAGCCCTGTCACTTTCGATCGCACTGTTTGCAAGTTATTCTGCGCGCGCGCAAGCGCCTGAACGCAAGGTATTGAAGAAAGTGACGCCCGAATACCCTGCGATACTCAGGCAAAAGGGTATTGGAGGTACCGTTCGCTTACAGGTCACGGTAGAAGCGAACGGCGAGGTCTCAAGCGTGGCAGTCCTCGGGGGGAATGCCATTCTGGCAGAACAAGCGCAACTCGCTGTGAAGCGGTGGCATTTCGCTCCAAGCCCTAAATCGACGGTCACCGAAGTGAAGGTCAACTTTGATCCACATTGGGAGTGACGACGACTCCCACGGTCAGCACCTAATTTCTGACATGTCGGCAAACAGTTCAGAGCACAACCTGATCGCCCTCCACCTAGAGCCGATATTCGCCAGGCTCGCGCCGTGTGATGCGCCGGACGCCCGATTGTGACCCAGGACATGTCTCCCGGCTGGCAGATGAACGAGACTAGGATCAATCGACTTCCGCATCGAGGCCGCTACAGACATCTGCGGCGGATTCTCCAAACAGCGCAAGGGCCAGCCAAATGGTTAACACTAATCATGCAAAGATCGATATTTTCTCGACCACTCCGCAATCCAAGGATTTTCCGCGAGAAGACTATGTCCGCCGAGTGATCGACGTGGCCGCGTGGAGCGAGGACGCGGGCTGTAGAGGCATTCTGGTGTACACCGACAATTCGATTGTCGATCCGTGGTCGGTTGCGCACTTGATTTTGCAAAATACGAAGAAACTAATCCCGCTGATAGCAGTGCAGCCCATCTATATGCATCCCTACTGGGTAGCGAAGTTGATCGCTACGTTCGGTCACCTTTATGGACGTCGAGTTTTTTTGAACATGCTCGCTGGTGGCTTCAAGAACGATCTGACCGCATTGAACGACACGACGCCGCACGACGAACGCTACGCGCGGCTGATTGAGTACGTCACTATCATCCGACAGCTTTTGTCGACTAGGGGCTTGGTGAGCTTCGAGGGAAAGTACTACCACGTCCGAGATCTGCGCATGGCACCCGAACTTCCGCCGGAGCTGCTTCCTGGCATCTTGCTATCAGGTTCTTCGGAGGCCGGAATCGCTGCGGCGCGCACCGTTGGCGCAACGATCGTTCAATACCCTAAGCCGGCCATCTGTTGCGCGCCCGATCCAGACGGACTGGGGAACAAGGCCGGTATCCGAGTAGGCATCGTAGCTCGTGAAAACAAGGAGTTAGCTTGGCGAGATGCGTATGAACGTTTTCCGGAGGACCGGAAGGGGCAACTTGCGCACCAATTGGCGATGCGAGTGTCAGATTCGGTGTGGCACATACAGCTTTCAAAGATGATTCAGGAAACCGGCCACAGCCAGGGTGTGTATTGGATGAAGCCGTTCGAAAATCACCAGACATTTTGTCCATATTTGGTGGGAAGCTACTCGGAGGTATCCGCCGAACTCGCGCGTTATATGGCCAACGGGTTTGGAACGTTCATCGTGGATATTCCGCACTCACGTGAAGAGCTGCGCCACATCGAAATCGTCTTCGACCAAGCCATAAACTTGGTGGCTGGCGCTCAGGTAACCGCCGCTACTTGAAGATCAGTCTGTGCATGGAATCATTCTTTCGCGGAAAAGCGATCCAAAGAAGCGTCTGCGATTCGAGCGAGTCCGCTCACGATGGATGTTTCTTCGCGGTCTAGCGTGGACGCGAAGAGCATCGCGCTTCAAGCGAACCACTGATTGCGTTTTCCCTGCTGCCACAACGACAATTGAGAAGGGAGGACGACGAACATGGCGAACAAGATTGTGAAGACGACCGTCGATGGAACATTTCGGCAAACGAATCTGATGAACGAACCGGCGGAGTATTTGGCGAAGCGCGAAGAGCTGCGCCTCGCCGAGATCGAGCTGATGAAGCAGCGCGAGCGTGTCGCTGATATGCGGCGTCATCTGCCTCAAGGCGCCGCTGTGCAGGATTATGAGTTTGAGGAAGGGCCGCGCGAGCTCAACGTAGGCGATTCGCCGGCGAATAAAGTCCACCTCAGCGAGCTGTTCACCAAGCCGGATCGATCGCTGGTGGTCTATCACTTTATGTTTGGGAAAAAGAACAGCAAGGCGTGCCCGATGTGCACCGCATGGATTGACGGCGCGAACGGTGTCGCGCATCATCTCGCGCAGAATCTGGACTTCGCGGTGGTCGCGGCCGCCGACATTCCGACGCTGCGCGCGTTCGCCCGGGAGCGCGGCTGGGACAAACTGCGCCTTCTCAGCGCAGCCAAAAACACCTTCAAGTTCGACTTCGGCAGCGAAAATCCCGACGGCGGGCAGGACTCAACGCTGTCCGTTTTCACCCGCGACGCCAACGGTGCCGTGCGCCACTTTTATACAGCGCATCCGTGGATGTCGCCCGAGATCAAGGAGCGCGGCATCGATCTGCTTTCGCCGATTTGGCATTTCCTCGACCTGACGCCGCAGGGACGCGGCAGTTGGTACACGAGCCTTGACTACGGCACGAAAGTTCAAGCCGCATCCAAGTAGAAGATCAAATCTATCGCCGGCAAACTCCCCGGCAATCAAAAATCCTCTAAACGACGGCCGATCTGCCCGATCGTACAGGTCACTGCCGGGTCCGACCGACCGGTAGCTCGGAGGCGACCCACGTTGAGTGCTGTCTTGTTGGGCCTTACCCGCAATCTTTATAATCGTTCTATCCTCGCGCTCTCGCTGGCGAGGTGATTCAGCCTAAGGGCGCAGTTTGGCGGCCCACTCCATCATTCATCTTGAGGAACAGAGTTGAGTTACACGGCGACCGAGCAGAAAATTAAGGAATTTTTCGGCGACGCCGAGTCCACCGGTTTCGGAACCGGCTGGTGGAGCGGCGTTCTGTCTGTCTTCTGCGGATTTCTGGCATTCGGCGCGGTCCTCTGTCTGCTTTTCCCCCAGTTCCTGACCTCTCCCGAGCTGCGTGTGCACTATCCGATGCAGACGATGCGTATCTTGATTCAGTGCCTCATCGTTGCAGGCGTTGTGTTTGGTGTGCTGTCGTGTCTGTTGCGAAAGAAAAAAGTATTGGCGTTCACAGGAATGCTGCTCGCGATCGCCGCGACGGCGCTTGGTGGGTCGAGCGTAGAAATTAACGAGACTCTTCACACCGGACCTTCCATCGGCCTGGATTGGTTTTTACTCGACCTGCTTTTGATGGCGGTGATTTACGTGCCGCTCGAAAGGCTTTGGCCGCAATATCCCGAACAAGGAACGTTCCGGAATCAGTGGACGCTGGACATCGTCTATTTCATGTCCACCCATTTTCCGCTGCAAATTTTGTCATTTCTGGTTTTGTTGCCAGCGACGCAGGCCACGAAATATCTAGGCGTACCGGCTCTTCAGTATTTCATCGCGCGTATACCGTGGATTTTGCAATTTTTCCTGGCGATTGTGGTCGCCGACCTTGCGGAATACTTCGTTCACCTGGCGTTTCACAAAGTGCCGTTTCTGTGGCGCTTTCACGCCATTCATCATTCGTCGAAAGCACTCGACTGGATCGCAGGCTCGCGCTCGCACTTTGTTGATGACACGCTCGTGCGCGCCTTCGTACTGCTTCCGCTCATGTTTGGGTTTTCGCAGGGGATCATCTTCGCGTATTTAATCTTCGTTACGCTGCACGCGACATGGACGCACTGTAATTTCGGGCCGAACGCGAAATGGCTGGAAAAATTCCTCGTGATGCCTCGCTACCATCACTGGCACCACACTTCTCAGCCGGAAGGCATCGACAAAAATTTTGCGATCCATTTTCCGTGGATCGACAAACTCTTCGGAACTTATTATTTTCCCGAGAAATGGCCGGACTCTTACGGGCTAGCAGGCGAGGAGCTTTCGCCTACCTTTCTGGGCCAAACGGTCGAAGCTTTTTATCCGAAGAAAAAATCGTCCTAGAAGTCCAGCGCCGCGAGTGGAACGTCCTTCGGCACCTCAGCCCCGCGCGCGGTCGCTGTCACCAAACCTAGACCTTTCATCACTTTGACCGTCAGAAATCCGAAGTCATATTCCGACTCGTGGTGGCTGAGCCGCAACAGACCCGGATAGTGATGATGATTGTTTTGCAGGCACGCGCTGAACGTCGCGGTCACCGGTAGCCACTCTCCGATATTCATCGCGTTGTCTTCTTCGTCGTGATAGCGGCGGTATCCAAACGTTCGCGTATGAGTCCAGTAGTTCTGGATCATATTGACCCACAGTGCGAAAATTCGCATTAAGACCCACATTGCAATCGTGAATCGTAGATCTCCGACCAGCTTCCACAAAAGATAGAAACTCAGCGCCTGCGCAACGATCGCGAAGATAGGGCTGGCGATGACGCGAAACGTCCGCGAACCCAAAATTGGATCGGTGGCTAAATTTTCGTTGCATTTGTACGGCATCATGCAGCGATACATCGTGCGCCACAAACCATCTGACGCAAGCTTGTTGGGATCACCATCATGGTCGGAATTCTTGTGATGCAAGCGATGGCGATTGACCCATGCGATTGGATCCACGTAGATCCCGAAAACATTGTTCACGATGGTGACGGCCTTGATGAACCATTCCTTGTAATCGAGCGCGCGATGCGCGATTCCCATGTGAAGCACATCGGCGAGGTACAGTCCGGCAAAAAACCAGCAGCCGATGAAGTAAATCGCGCCGATCAGCAATCCGAGCCAGGGCCCCAGGTGAGGCGGGGCGAAATACATACACGCCAGCGCATACACGAGAATGATCAAGTAGCCGTAGAAGTTATAGATCTTCAAGTTGACTCTCCGCTGCGCGCTATTCAAGCAAAGATCGAGACGCGTTTCAAATGACAACTCGAAGAAAATTACGTCGTGGAGATGTGGAACAACTCTTTAGCTGCTGACAGCTTGCGTCAAAACTTCGCGCAGGCGTTTAGCGACGATCACTTCTTCGCCCGGCTCAAGCATCCAGACGCCGACGATGATTTTGTTGGTGTCTTTGGGAATGCCGGCACTGGCCTGGCTCGAACCAGTCGCGGGATTTAGTTCGATGCTCGGAGTTCCCGCGCGCAGAGCTTTCGAGACATCCTTCGGTCCAATCTTCACGCGTGTCGTGTCGTAACGAATCAGCAAGTGCGGCACATTGTTCGCCACCGGCGGGATAAAAACTTCGGCAGTCAGCGTGGGAATACCTTTGAGCTGCGCAGCGATGACGTCGCAGCGCCGGCGAAACTCTTTCTCGAATTCCGCGTCGGACTGGCTCGTAAACCAATCGATCGCCGCAACCATGCCGACGATTTGCTCTTTCGCCACTTTCATCCCGCGCCCGACGGCATCGT
>JAFAZL010000480.1 GCA_019239815.1 Acidobacteriota bacterium | reverse complement strand
GAGGCCCTCCTTGACCGCGGCCATGACCCCGTCGGTCCACTGCATCGGAGTCCGCTCGCCGTCTCGCCCGATTTCCTTCGGCCAGCCGCGCCGCCCCTGAGGATCCTGCACATCCTCTTTGCGCTTTGGGTCGTTGTTCTCCATGCCGATCTCTTCGCCGTAATACATGATCGGCGACCCGCGCAGCAGCATATACATCGCCGCCGCCATCTTCGCGATCTGATCGTCGTTCTTGCCATCGCCCCAGCGCGTGTACGAACGCCGAATGTCGTGATTACTGATCACAAAAACCGGCCAGCCGCCCGCATCTTCCAGCGCGCTGATGTGCTCGCGAAACACCGGCGCCGAAAGTTTCGTAAACTGCGTCAGCATCAGGTCCATCGGCATTTGCAGCTCATCGTTCTTGCTGCCGTAATAGTCGGCAAGCTCCGACACATTCGCCGTCCACGTCTCGCCGATCAGCACCGCGTTGTATTCGTCCGCGAGCTTCCTCATCGCGCGCATCACGTCGTGAACTTCAGGCAGCTTCTTGTTGTAGATCTCGTTTTCGTTCGGGAATCCAAATTTGTCGAGCCCCGGCAAAAGAGGGTTGTTTTTTAGATCGGGATCTTCAAACAGCGTATCGACCGCATCGAGCCGAAATCCCGCGACACCGCGCTTGTACCAGAAGCGCATGCAATCCAGCATCGCTTTCTCCACTTCAGGATTACGCCAGTTCAGGTCGGGCTGCTGCGCGTAAAAATAGTGGTAGTAATACTGGCCGGTCGTTGGATCGAGCGTCCATGCCGATCCCCCAAATGTAGATGTCCAATTGTTCGGCGGTTGGCCATTCGCTTTTCCGTCGCGCCAGATGTACCAGTCGCGCTTCGGATTCGTCTTCGACGATTTGGATTCCAGAAACCACTTGTGCTGGTCTGAAGTGTGATTCGGAACGAAATCGAGAATGATTTTGATGTTGTGTGCTTTCGCTTTCGCGACAAGCTCGTCGAAATCGGCCAGCGTTCCGTACATGGGATCGATCGCTTCGTAGTCCGAAACGTCGTATCCAAAATCAACCTGCGGCGAAGGGAAGCACGGCGTAATCCAGATCGCACCGACGCCGAGATGCTGTAAGTAATCGAGCTTCGATGTGATCCCTTTTAAATCGCCGACGCCGTCGCCGTTGCTGTCCGCAAAACTGCGGGGATAAATCTCATAAAATACAGCGTGGTTGAACCATTCATGACCAGCGTCATCTTTCCCTTGTTTTTGTTTCGCGCCGCCCCGCGGCGTCAGAGCACACATAGCAATCACCAGAATTCCCGCGAGGGCCCAGGTCTTCTTCATGGAAGCCTCCTCACCGGTCAAATTGAAACGATGGATCGAGGTCAACAGCGGTTCCGATTGTCCTACTTTCGGCTGCTTGGGAAATGCAGCACGATCTTTCGATGCACATAGTCGCCCGAATTCTCCGCCGGAAGCGCGATTTTGATTCTTTCTTCGCCGGACTTCGACGTGACGCGATCCGCGCCTTCGACCGACGCGAGTTCACCTTGACCCTGCATCAAGCTTTTTCCATTATCGAAGACGCCGAGTTCGTATTCGCATCCGGGCTTGCCCGCGACATCGAGCGTCAGCAGGTCATGCGCCGCGCTCCACGTTTGCGACACGATGCGAAGTCCTTGGCTTGCGCTTCCCAGCGCCGGCAGCGTCGAGTCGTACGCTACGCCGATATTGTTGCGCAGCAGAATCGTGATAACCGATTTGCTCGAGCCTTTCGTCTGAATCTCGACATGCTGGTCGTAGTCGGTCGCCGTGACATGAAACGGAATCGTCCTTCGAGACGACGTTACTCCTGAAGTCACCGAGCCGACGCGCGCACGCAGGCTGACCGCCGGTTTAAACAAAATGTTGCACGTTGAACTACCGACACACTCGGTATCGAGAGTGATCGCTCCGGGTTTCGCGGTGTACGTCAGATTGAGACGCGAATCGCCGACCCGAATGTTGCGCACGGAGAACGAAGTCCAGTCAACGGGAACATGAGGGGAGAACGTAACCGTGTTCGTCTTCGCATCGCTCGACAAGCCCAGCATTCCGCGCAAAATCGGGCTGACCACCATCGCTGCCGACCAGATCTGGTGCGGCGAACTTGTCGAAAGCGGCTGATATACATCTCCCGACAAGACTTCAGTAACGTGTCCAAGTGAGCCGTCGAGCGCAAGCAACGCATTCGCGCGTAAATTCTCGTAAGCAGGCAGCGCTCGGTGGTAGCGATACTCGCCCACGGACGCCCAGCCAGTGAAGAGCGGCCACACCGAGCCGAAGTGGTATCCGCCGCCGCTGAATCGCGGCGCGCGCTCTGAAATGATGCGCATGCCCCAATCGCTCTGATGATCGGAATCAGCAAGTTGCGTGATCGTCGCGTCGACGTTGTGCTCGTCGAGCAAACCGAACCACATTGGCACCGTCGCCAGCACACTCAATTCATCGATCGGTTTGCCTGCGCCATCAAGCGCAAAGGCATAGCGCTTCTTGTCCGGCAGCCAGAACGTTTTCTCAATCGAAGGCTGGTGTTGATCGAACTCTTGCTTTAGCTGACCACTTACGTCACCGTGGCCACTCACTTCCGCCAGATTGGCAAGCGCATTCAGCGCGAGTGCACCAAGCCCGCTTTGATAAAGCTCGGATTTCACGGGCAACAGCGGGCCGCCTTCTACCCATCCGTGTCCAATCCCAAAATTCTGCGGAAATCCTTGCGTGTCGTACGTCGATTTCAAAAATTGATATGCCTTCCACAAGCTGTTCCACTTCTGTTTTGCGAAATCGACGTCGCCGCTCTGCACGACGTAATCGTTCATCGCGATGATGTAGAGCGGCGTCGCGTCGGCCGACGCGTATCCATACTGAAATTTCTTGAACCAGTCGACGAGACTTGCCGTCTGCGAAATTTCGTGTGGGATTTTTCCGTCGTCGCGCTGGAACTTGCTGACGAAATCGAGCGCCGTTCGCGTGTCGGCAAAATCGCCGACCGAATTCAGCGCGAAGGATGTCCACATCGAGTCGCGTCCAAAAAACCACGCAAATCCCGGCCGCGCGCTCTCTCCCGAAGTCCGGTACCCCGCAACGAGTCCTGTGCCGAGATACGGATTCGTGACCATACCTTGCAGCGTGCTCACCCGAGCCCAATCGTAAGCCTGCTGCAACTGTTCGTCGGGTACGGAAACGCTCACCGTGTCGCGCAGATAGTCTTCGTAGTATTTCGCCGACGCTTGCCGCAATTGTTCGTGATCTTCGAGAAGATGACGATACGTCGCTTCGGCTTCGGCACGCCCATTCATCGAACCCGAAATTACTATGAGCTTTTGATCTTTGCCCTTAGTTGTAATTCCAAGCCGGATCGTGTTTGCCTGTGAATCGAAATAGTTCGTCTGGAACTCCATTCCCGGTTCAGCTGCGGTTGGCGAACCAACGAGACCCACAAGCTTCCGCGTTTCTTCACTCAACGAAAAAGCGTGCAGATTCTTGTCCCATTCGATGAACGTGCCACCGATCGCGGCGGGCCACTCCAGTTGGAAATCGCGCACAAACCGCGCTTCGATCTCAAGCAGTTGTTCCGTCTGAACATCGAACGAAATCACCGCGCCTTGCTCTTTCACCGGAACAAAAAACGTCTCGCGCACCGTGAACGTATCGCTGCTGTAGACGATCGTCGCCGATTCAGGTCGAACCGTAATCGTGCGGGCTAAGACCTCAGCCGGAATCGCGTGATCGTTTTCGTGAAACACCAACCGGAAATCGCGCAGCAGTTTCAGCGGATAAATCCACGCCTCCATCTGGCCGGATTCGTTGCCAAAGAGCGCCGCCCGCGTGCCGGTCACCGGCAGAAATTCCCATGGGCGAATCGGCCGCGACAATTCGAGCTTATGCCGCGGCGATTGAACTTCTTGCGCCCGACACGGTGAAAGCGCAAGAAGCGTGATAGCCGCAGTGAAAACGAAGCAGACCCGAAAACAAATCCGCGCCGCGGCGATTGTTTGACTAAGACTGCGCTCGGTTTTCTGTGATTCCTGCGAAAGCGATGATTGGACGATTTGCATGGTCGATCGGCGCCGCGACTTAGCGGCTGCGGCGTTGCGGGTTCACGGCACGCTTACGTTAAGATAAAACCAGATATCGCAGCGCTCTGTGGCTGGGGAGGAGCGCGGTGAAAGCACCTGGACCTCTTGAGAATTGGGCCCAGTGCGGGAAGGTACCACAGTTTTGTTTCCTTCGCGGCGGTCATTCCTTCGCTCGTTGAGCCGGTCCGCGCTGGTTCTCTCCTTTGAAAACGTGATCGAACTCGCTCAGCCCTTCTTTGGCCGAGCAAATTCGCGCGCCGTTTCCCAGGCATCCTCGGGCTCCAACACCACACCTGCCAAGCCGAGCGATCTCGGAGTCAGTTTCATCAATGTCGCCAAAGAAGCCGGCCTCAATGTCAAAACGCTTTTCGGCGGCGAACACAAAAACAAATACCTGCTCGAAACCACCGGCTGCGGCGTCGCTTTCTATGACTATGACAACGACGGCTGGCTCGATATTTTTCTGGTGAACGGATCGCGCCTCGAAGGTTTTTCCGCAGGTCAAGCACCGACGTCGCATCTCTTCAAAAACAATCGCGACGGAACTTTCACCGATGTTACCGCGAAAGCGGGCGTCGGCCACGCTGGCTGGGGCCAGGGCGTGTGCATCGGGGACTACGACAACGACGGGTACGAAGATCTGTTCGTCACCTATTTCGGCAAGAACGTCCTCTACCACAACAATGGCAACGGCACGTTCACCGATGTGAGCGACAAAGCCGGCGTCGCGGGCAACGGCAAACGGTGGAACACGGGTTGCGCGTTTGTCGACTACGATCGCGACGGCAAGCTCGACTTATTTGTTGCGAACTATATCGATCTCGATCTCGCCACCGCGCCCGTGCCGGAATCCGGCCCGTGTCTTTATAAAGGAGTGATGGTCGCGTGCGGTCCTCCGGGACTGAACGGCGGCAAAAACATTCTCTACCACAATAATGGCGACGGAACTTTTTCCGACGTAAGCGAAGCGGCGGGATTATTTGAGGCCAATGGCACGTATGGCCTCGGCGTGCTGACAGCGGATTTCGACAACGACGGATGGCCCGACATCTATGTCGCGAACGATTCGACGGCGAGCGCGCTCTATCAAAACAACCACAACGGAAAATTCGTCGATGTCGCGATGGAATCCGGCTGCGCGCTCAGCGCCGACGGCAAGCCCCAAGCCGGCATGGGAATTTCCGCCGGTGATTACGATCTCGACGGCAATCTCGACATCGTGAAAACGAATTTCGCCGGCGACACGCCTTCGCTTTATCACAATCTCGGCGGAATGACGTTTGAGGACACGACATTCGCAGCCGGACTCGGCCGCCATACGCAATTTCTCGGCTGGGGCGTCGGGTTTTTCGACATGGACAACGATGGATGGCCGGATATTTTGATCTGCAACGGGCATGTCTATCCCGAAGTCGAGCAACTCCGCACCGAAGCAGGCTACCCGCAACAAAAATTGCTATACAAGAATCTGCGTGACGGGCGATTCGATGACGTTTCGATGCAGGGCGGATCGGGAATCACAGCGCCGGTCGCTTCGCGCGGATGCGCGTTTGGGGATTTCGACAACGACGGCGACATCGACGTCGTCGTGAACACGGTGAACGATTTTCCGCAGTTACTGCGTTGCGACTCGACGATCAAGAACAATTGGCTGAAGGTGCGCACGATCGGAGTGAAATCGAATCGCAGCGGCATTGGCGCGCGTTTGCGCTGCGTGACGACGGTTGCCGGCGAGTCGAAGCCGCATTCACAGATCGATGAAGTGCGCAGCGGCGGAAGCTATATTTCGCAGAACGACTTGCGCATTCACTTCGGCATCGGAAAAGCCCAAAAGGTCGACCTGCTCGAAATTCGCTGGCCCAGTGGGCAAGTCGATACGCTGAAAGACATCAAGGCAAATCAATTGATTTACGTAAAAGAGGGGCAGGGCATCGAACGCACAGTTTCGTTCGATCATCCGGTCTCGTCGAGGCCCTCGAAATAAATCTCGTCCCTATATTTTCTTCTTCCTCGCGACCACGAATTTAATCAGCGGTGTGGTATCGTTTCGCGGTCTCGATAGGCCCGGAGGTTTTCACTAAATGAAAGTGCTTCTCTCCCTTGTCGTAGCTGCAGCTGCGATCGGAATCCTCGCGCAAACGCAAATTCATGTGCACGCGGCCGATGACAAAACTGAGCGCGCGATCTCGATAACGATCGACGATTTGCCGGCCGGGGCGGCCCAGAATATGACCGCCGCCGAAATTACGTCGATGACGAAGCGCCTCACCGACACCCTGCGCGATCAGAAAGTCCCGGTTGTCGCGTTCGTCAACGAACGCAAGCTCTACTACAACTGGAACGAAGTGAACGAACGCATCGCAGCACTCAACATGTGGCTCGATGCAGGCTTCGAGCTCGGGAATCACACCTACGCGCACACCTCGCTGAATGGCGCCGGCCTGAAAGCCTTTGAGGACGGCGTGATCCAGGGTGAAAGCGTCACCCGATTGCTGATGACGCAGCATCATCAAACGCTGCGCTACTTCCGGCATCCTTATCTCGATACAGGCCGCGACCTGAAAACGCGACGCG
>JAFAZL010000473.1 GCA_019239815.1 Acidobacteriota bacterium | reverse complement strand
CGACGCGCTCCGAAATTCTTGAGCGGCAGAAAATCGTCGCCGAGTTGCGCGACAAACTCGATTTACAGCGGGACCTCGGCGTGATGGGCGAAGAACTGCGAGCGCGCCTGAACCCAGAGATGCTCGTTGGTTGGGCGGAAGGGAAACGCGAGATGCCAGGCCGGATTTGGCATTTCGCGGCGATCTTTCTCGCGCTTGCGTTCGTCGCTACGTTCGCGTGGTCAATTGCTCAGCTCATCTACTGGCCCGTTCTGTGCGTGCTGGCTGTCGAGGCCATCTTCCGCCGCGCTCTCTACCATCGCGCCCATCACGTGAATGAAGGCGTTTCGTGCAACGCGGAAGGCCTCGTGCTCTTCGCCGATGTCTTACAGCGGCTGGAGCGTGAATCATTCTCGTCCCCACGACTCCGATCGTTGATGGCTGAACTCAGCCGCGGCGGCGTTGTTGCGTCACGCTCGATTCGCCAGCTCGCACAGATCGAATACTGGATCGACGCGCATCACAGTTTGATCGGCCATCTGCTCGAGCTTCCTTTGCTGTATTCGATCCAGGTCGCGTTCGCCGCCGAATGGTGGCGCCGGCGCCACGGAGCGCGCATGCGCGCCAGTGTCGCGGCTGTAGGAGAGATCGAGGCGCTGCTCTCACTGGCGACGTACTCGTACGAGCATCCCGCCGACCCGTTCCCAGAATTTGTCGAAGCGGCTGCTGCAGCCGATTCGCGCCCCCGTGCATTCTTCGACGGCGTCGAATTGGGTCACCCGCTGATCGCAGCCGCAAAGTGCGTTCGAAATTCCGTGCGGCTCAACGACGCGACGCGTGTGCTGCTCGTCAGCGGTTCGAACATGTCCGGCAAGAGCACGCTCTTGCGCGCTGTGGGAATCAACACAGTCTTGGCGATGGCAGGAGCGCCAGTACGCGCAAAGTCGCTGCGACTATCGCCGCTGCAAGTCGGTACTCGGATTCACAGCTCCGACTCGTTGCAGGAAGGCCGATCGACATTCTTCGCGGAGATATTGCATATCCGAAGGGTTTTCGATCTGGCGGGTGCCAGGTCCACGAGCGACGGAAATTCCGCACAAGGTGCAGCTTCGAAGCTTCCGAAAGAGCGAGAGTCGCGCGCTTTGTTGTTTCTGTTTGACGAGCTTCTGGAGGGCACGAACTCGAAGGACCGCCGGATCGGTGCCGAGCGACTGATTCAAGGATTGTTGGAACGCGGCGCGATCGGAATCGTAACGACGCACGATCTCGCGCTGACCGAGATCACCTCGGCCATCGGCGACGTCATTCGCAACGTGCATTTCGAAGATCAGGTCGAGGGCAACGAAATGCGCTTCGACTATCGCCTCCGCGACGGCGTCGTCGCCAAAAGCAATGCCATCGCGCTGATGCGCATCATCGGCTTGGACATGTAGGGGGGCAGCTGCTGCGCCCCAGCTTGGCTAGATCGCAAGAACTCTGACTTTCTTTTCTCTTTATTCGTGGCTAGCGATGCGACTTGTAAATCACGTACGGCGGCGGTAGTGGCTTGCGGCTCCGGTCTCGATGAGCGGGGCGCTTCAGGTCGAGCTCTTCGCGCAACCAGTGAAAACACACGTAAACCAAGAAAGCACATCCAGCCAAAGCAAACGTCGAAAAAACAATCGTCGGCATATCAATATGGGGGATGCGTGGCATTGTCGCCGTCACGAGGTGTAGGAGGTGTCAGCGAATGATTATGAATCCGCGTCCCCATGCCATTCATAGTGCAGTGCACGTGGTTCGAAAGTCCTGAGGCCGATGTAAGAAAAATATAAGCCCAACGCGGCAAAAATCACCCTGTAGCCGCGGTCGTTTCCCAGAACGCGGGATTTAGATTCAAATCCGCCCAGTAAAATTGTGGCAAGAAGACATCCGTACGAACCCGAGGCTCGAATGAACTCCCGGAAAGTTTCTGAACATTCCCCAAAACAAGGAAGCGTCGCCTACGGCACAAGCGCATTCGCGATGTTCGCGCTCGCAATTCTCTGCGCGCATCCAAGCGCGCTGCCCGCGCAGACAAAAAAGACGCCACACAAGACCGCTCCCGCCTTCGCTGCCAAGTCCGCCAAGGTCGATTGCGGCGGAGGCGTCGAGCTGCGCGTTAGCGCCGCATCCCCTGCGCAAGGCACGTTACTCATCGCTGAAGTCCGCAGCCCAGACGCGCTGAGCGGTGTTGCGGGGAAATGGATCGACAGGGATATTTCCTTTTGGCAGGCAACTGGCCCGAGCGTCCCCAAAGGCGTGAGCATGTGGCGTGCACTGCTCGGCATCGACTTGGAGCAAGCCGCGGGCGAATACAAATTCAATATCACCGGAAAATCTTCCGAGGGAAAAGCCATTAGCTGCGACGCAAGCATCGTTGTCCGCGTTGGAAAATTTCCCACCGAACGTCTCAAGGTCGCCCCAAATTTCGTCGAACCGAATCCCGAACAAGCAGCAAAAGCCGCCGAGGATCAAAAAAAGCTGCGTGAGATCTACTCGACCGTGACACCCGAAAAACTCTGGACCGGCGCCTTCCGCGTCCCACTCGACGGCGTGAAAACCGGCGGCAACTTCGGCAAACGTCGCGTGCTCAACGGAAAATCAAACAGTCCGCATTCCGGCGTCGATTTGCCGTCGCCTACAGGCACCCCGGTTCATGCCGCGCAGAGCGGACGCATCGTACTTGCCGAAGAACTCTACTTTGCTGGGAACACGGTCGTGATCGATCACGGCTTCGGCGTTTACACACTCTACGGACACTTCTCCGAGATCGATTCGAAAGTCGGCGACGAAGTAAGAGTCGGCGACGTCATCGGCAAGGTCGGCGCAACCGGCCGCGTCACCGGTCCTCACCTGCATTGGGGTCTCGAAGTCGATCGCGCGCGCGTGAACGCCATGGAAATCGTCGGAAAGCAGTAGCGCGTTCGAACGGCCGCGATCCAGTCAGAGGTAGTTGGGTCGCCTGAGAGCCCTAATCTCCTGCTTCGTACGGCAATCATCTCAGAACCTGTACGTTCGAACAGGTAGCTTTGACACCGCATTTCCTTTATTTTCAGAGCGAAACTTGATGTCTTGGGCCGACCGCGCGAATAACATTCGGGCATCCCAGTCCGATCGACCACTTCATTCCGTTTTCGCGGGGGCTGCATGAAACGCATACTTCAACCTCTCACGGCACCAGCATCGACTCGCAGGATGCCGCGTCGCGTCGTCGCTGCCGAGCACGTCTGGGTTTATTGGCGCTGCGATGGACGTGACGATGTAGCCCGCGTCCGCAATCTGAGCGTTGGCGGCATCTTCCTGGAGACACCCCAACCAAAGCGGATCGGCGCCTCGACCAACCTGCATTTCCTCGTGCAGGAAGGAACCATCCGCGCTGAGGCCACCGTCCAGCACGCCAGAGTGGGCCAGGGCATGGGATTGAAGTTCACGGCAGTACGCGAAGAGGACCGAAAGAATCTGATCTCCCTCATGGCCCGCCTGCGCGTCGTCTAGCGCCGACCGACGGCTCACTCCTTACCGCCGCAAAATCACC
>JAFAZL010000398.1 GCA_019239815.1 Acidobacteriota bacterium | reverse complement strand
CGTGTCTCCAGCGGGTTCGACTCCTGTAGGTGTGTTGAGCCCGTCCTTCAACACAGTAACGCTCGCCTTATCCCCATTCACAGTTAGCGAAGAAATCTTCCCGTTCGCATTTTCTGCCAGCAGCAGTTTCCCGTTCGCTGCGCGCATCCCATCTGGCCCCTTGATCGGCTGATCCGTCCAGATATCCACCGGCGTCCCCGCTTTGCCGCTGGCATCCACAGGAATGCGATACAGCTTGTTGAAGATCACATTGTTCACGTACAGCACGCCATCCAGAAACGTAATCCCGTCCACGCCCCTCAGCGTCGGATGATCCAGAAAAAGCTCCGCCGTCGAAGCGCCCGCCGGCAGACGGAAGATCCTGCCGGGAATCGTGTCCGTGATATACAGCGCTTTGTCCGGTCCAATCGTGAAATCGTTGCAGACGTTCATGTCTCCCGGCAGATTCCACCGAATCTTCGCCGCGCCGGTCGTCAGATCCCAACTTCGCAACGCGGTATGCCGTGCTGGCGGCGTCGTGTTGGGTATAGGGGTCAGCTGACATGTCCACAGCGTGTTCGTCGACGCGTCCGCCAACATGCCCAGGAAAAACGTACCTGGAGGTTCGGCACTGACATCGATGAATTTCTCAGCTGTGGTCGCCCCCGGCTTCACCCGATAAACAAACGGTGAACTCGCGCTCCCTACAATCAGCACTCCGCCCGGCGCGATCGTCAAACTCTCCGGCTGCGATTTTGAATCCCCGATCAGAATGTCAGTGGCTAACGCAGCCTGAACACAGCTCAGCATCACGGCAGCAAACACAGCAAGGCGTCGAACGCTCGATCCGAACATGGTCGAAATCTCCTCAGCGTAAACCACTGCAGCGCCGGGCAGGAGTCTCTCGCCGCGCCTGCAGTTGGGAAAATTGAACACGACGCGGCATTCTACTACCCGCTCGATTGAAAGTAATAGATATGGTGTTAACGTCCGGCGGGTATTTAATCGCCACGAACTGTATTTCCGACGAACGTCAGCTCGAGCAGGCCAACGCTCACCGTACGCGCCGCCGAAACTCCATGATCCAGTTCGTATCCCACGTCTTTCCACCATCGCTGGATAGGGCCTGTACCCAGCGTGCGCTGTCATGCGTGATGTGCGACCAGATATACCGCGTGCTTACGGTTTTGCCGTCCATCGTGCTCTCAGAAAAGAACGTTCCCACCCCATCGCGAAAGCTTCCAACGTTAGGCGGATCCATGGGCAGGTGCGGCTGGCGGCTGTCCACCCACCAAATCGCCCAGGTTCCCGTCTTCCTGTCGAAGGCTCGCAATCCAATGCCGTAAGTCTTGCCTGTCGCCTTGAAGAATGTGTGCTCCTCGACGTCGCCTGATCCATCGATCAACGGTCGCGCACTCACTGTCCCGTCGAATTCAATCCATCGGCCGTCCGCAGGCTTAACGCGGTGATGCACCTGCCAATCTCCAAATTCGAAATCGAAGTCGTGAACACCCGCAATGTCCGATGTCGTGTCTTTCGCTGTTTGCGCAGGCGAGACCGAAGCACACAACATCGCAGCAATCGTCAGAAAGAGCATTTCGATGATGCTGATCTTGTGCATCCACATTCTCCATTCCAAGTTTTCAAATCTACCCAAATCGGAAAGCTCGCTTTCAGCGCAACAGTGATCGGACCGTCGGCGTGAGGCGCAGCACTTGCGTTGGCGCATCCAGAAACGACTGGAGCTTAATTTTCGACTCGTTCCAGTTACGCGCTCGTTCTAGGCGCCCCAGCGCGTCAGCGTAAGCCACTGAACTTTCATACGAAGCAAACCACACATATACGTTCTCGCCCTCGCGTATCGGCAGCGCGGGATAGTTGTTGGCCGAGTGCTCGGTTTCGAAAGCGGCGCGTGGCACAATTCCACCGGCGCGTAGGGCCGGCCTCAGCTCCGCCCGGAAAAAGTTTGGAAATGCTGCGGCCGTGCTTGGTTTTAGGTGATAAATGGTGACGATGACGTAACCCGGCTGCGCCACGGCATCGACTGGTGGACGGCTTGCCGGCAGATCGACGAAACCTTGAGCAGGTTCGCTCGGTCGCAGCAAGAGCACATTGTCGGAATCGATCATCGTCGCGGCCGCCTGCTTGCCGAACGTCTTCCAGGCCGGGCCGGAGTAGAACGCGGTCAGACCCTGCTTGCGCACGTCCATGTCGGCGAAGCCACGCAGCCACACGAAGTGGTCAGGATTGTCCTCGTCTCTGAACTCGCCAACGACGCGCATCCCGACAGCTTCCTGCGTCTCGATGAACTCGCGGTCAAAGATATCGATCAGTGTGTCCCGCTGCCCGGGTTTCAAGGTGTATTGGCGCAGTTCGACCACCCGGCAACACGCAGCAGCAGCGGCTGGCGGCTCGCTGGCGGCCCGCCCATCGCTCGAAACGACGGCCAAGAGAAT
>JAFAZL010000228.1 GCA_019239815.1 Acidobacteriota bacterium | reverse complement strand
CGGCGGATCACGGCGGCGATCTCGTCTACTTCCAGGGCCACTCGTCGCCCGGTAACTACGCGCGGGCCTTCCTCGAGGGTCGCCTGACCGGCGAGCAGCTCGACGGCTTCCGCCAGGAGGTCTCCACGCCGGGCGGGCTGTCGTCCTACCCCCATCCGTGGCTGATGCCCGAGTTCTGGCAGTTCCCCACCGTGTCGCTGGGCATCGGCGCCATCACCTCGATCTACCAGGCGCGGTTCATGAAATACCTCGAGGCGCGGGGGATCGCCGAGACCGCGGCACGGAAGGTGTGGGCGTTCATCGGCGATGGGGAGGTCGACGAGCCCGAGACGATGGGATCGATCGGGCTCGCGGGCCGCGAGCGGCTCGACAATCTGATCTGGGTGATCAACTGCAACTTGCAGCGATTGGACGGGCCGGTTCGCGGCAACGGCAAAATCATTCAAGAATTGGAAACGGTCTTCCGAGGCGCGGGTTGGAACGTCATCAAGGCGATCTGGGGCAGCGGTTGGGATCCGCTGCTTGAACGCGATCATACCGGCAAACTCGTGCAATTGATGAACGAGTGCGTTGACGGCGATTACCAAACATTCAAATCGCGTGACGGTGCGTTCGTACGTGAGCGTTTCTTCGGACGGTATCCCGAAACGGCCGAACTGGTCGCGCACATGAGTGACGAGGATATCTGGGCGCTGCAGCGCGGTGGTCACGATCCGCGTAAGATTTATGCGGCATATAAAGCGGCGGTCGAGCATCGCGGTCAACCCACCGTTATTCTGGCGAAAACAATCAAGGGCTATGGTATGGGTGTTTCCGGCGAAGGCCAAAACATCGCCCATCAAGCGAAGAAGATGAAAGTGGAATCGATGCGCGCATTCCGCGACCGTTTCCACTTGCCGATTCCGGACGAAAAAATCGAGGAACTGCCCTTCTTCAAGCCGTCCGACGATACGCCGGAAATGCAGTATCTGCGTGAGCAAATGAAAAATCGCGGCAGTCTCCCCGTACGCCGCTCGAAATCGGTGTCACTTACTGTCCCGGAATTGAACGCGTTTCAGCCGGTTCTTGAAGCCACCGGCGAGCGTGAAATTTCCACAACGATGGCATTTGTTCGAATTCTCAACGCCCTGGTGCGCGATAAGGAACTCGGCGGGCGCATCGTACCGATCGTTGCGGACGAATCGCGCACTTTCGGGATGGAAGGCATGTTCCGCCAACTCGGCATCTACTCTTCGGTCGGACAGTTGTACCATCCGCAAGACGCCGAACAATTGATGTGGTACCGCGAAGATAAACAGGGACAGATTCTGCAAGAAGGCATCAACGAGGCCGGCGCGATCTCTTCGTGGATTGCGGCGGGTACGTCGTACTCGACGCACGACGTTCCGATGATTCCGTTCTATATCTTTTATTCGATGTTCGGATTCCAACGCGTCGGCGATCTTGCGTGGGCTGCGGCGGATTCGCGGACGCGCGGTTTCCTCATCGGTGGAACCGCGGGACGCACGACGCTTAACGGCGAGGGGCTGCAGCACGAAGACGGACACAGTCAAGTGTTCGCATCGTTCATTCCGAATTGTGTTTCGTACGATCCGACGTACGGTTACGAACTTGCCGTCATCATTCAAGATGGCTTGCGGCGGATGGTGCGCGATCAAGAAGACGTCTATTACTACATCACGGTGATGAACGAAAACTACGCGCATCCGGCGATGCCGGCCGGCGCGGAAGAAGGCATTTTGCGCGGCATGTACTTGTTAAAGCCCGGCGCAAAAGACAAGAAGGCGCCGCGCGCGCAACTTCTCGGTTCCGGTACGATTCTACGCGAAGTCGAAGCGGCAGCTCAATTGCTCGCCAACGATTTCAGTGTCGCGGCCGACGTGTGGAGCGTGACAAGCTTCAACGAATTGCGGCGCGACGGCGTGGAAACCGAGCGCTGGAACCTCACCCATCCCGAAGCGAAACCGCGCGTTTCGTACGTCGCGCAATCGCTCGCGGACTGTAAAGGGCCGGCAATCGCGGCAACGGATTATATCCGGACGTTTGCCGACCAAATCCGTCCGTACATGGACCGCCGCTACGTCGCTCTCGGCACGGACGGTTTCGGCCGGAGCGATACGCGCAAGAAACTGCGCGAATTCTTCGAGGTCAATCGGTATTATGTCGCACTTGCGACGCTCAAGGCGCTGGCCGACGAAGGCGCAATTCCGGCGAAACGCGTGTCGGAAGCGATCGTAAAATACGGCATCGATCCCAGTAAGCCGAATCCGCTCACGGTTTAGGAGCAAGCGAAACAATGGAAGTACGCGTCCCCGACATCGGCGATTTCAAAGACGTTCCTGTGATCGAGGTGCTCGTCAAACCGGGCGACACGATCAAAGAGAACGACCCGCTCGTCACACTCGAATCGGAAAAAGCGTCGATGGAAGTGCCCGCGACCGCGGGCGGCGTCGTC
>JAFAZL010000220.1 GCA_019239815.1 Acidobacteriota bacterium | reverse complement strand
CGCTGCGGGCATGGTGGGCGCCTCCGCAAACATGACCGCGCGTAGCGCAGGCAACTCGAGTGTGGCCGCCGCCGACACCGCGGCGCTCGAAGCCAATCGCTACTACATAGACAGCCTTTTCCGCGGTGGCAAAGCTGCGACCAACTCCGAGGAAGCTACCTACAAAGCGGAAGCCGCTGCCGTTTTCGCTCACACCATCGCGAACCGTACCGTGCTCTCGCCCGATGATCGCAACTACGTCGCTGGCCTCGTCTCTGCCGCGACCGGTGTCAACCACGCCGACGCCGAAGCCCGTGTCAACAATGTCTTCGAGCGCGATCTCGCCGCCGTAGATCAGACTCGCAAGTCGGTCGCGCACTCGTTGTATTGGCTTTTCGTCGCCTTGCTGCTCGGTGCGTTTACGGCCAGCTTTGCGGCGACGATCGGCGGCCATCGCCGCGATCATCTGCCGGTAATGCGCGCTGCATAAATTCCAGCGCTGAAATCATCGCAAAAAGATAAGGAGAAAAAACATGCGCTCGATTCTCTTGCTCTTGCTTGGAGTTCCTCTCCCCATCATCATTTTGATCGGTCTCTTCTCGCACTTCTGAGTGTGCTACTCTCCCGGCGGCTCAATCGGGCTTCGCTCGCGAGAATCGTGACGCGAAGCCATCGCCAAAGCCTGGAGAGCAGATGCGCATTCCCAGCCGTGATCATCGCGTAGTCGCGTTGCCACTTACGTTTCTAATCGCCGTTTCAACCCTCTCAACTCTGGTCTCGTTCCAAATCGCGAGCGCGACTCCGGCACCGCAGGGAAATCAAGGCGCGAGCTTCATGGGGCAGTGGTGCGCGCAAGGCGATCCGAACAAGCAAACCTCGATCACCGGCAACGGCGTCTTCTACACGTTGACCAACGAAAACGGTGACAGCTCTCCCGGAAATCTTCAGGGGCCCAACGTAATGAACGCGCCCGGATGGCAATTCGTGACCGGCACGCTCACTCCCGATGGATCGCAGATCAACTGGTCGAACGGAACTTTCTGGGCCCGCTGCAACAACGGCGGAGGCGGCGGCTGGCGTCGTCCGCGAATCGAAGGCACGTGGTATCGGAGCGGCAATCGCTCGCAGCGCTGCTCCATTCGCCGTCGCGGCGACACCTATCGCATCACCAACGAAGCTAACGCCACCGCGACCGGTTCCTGGGATTCGCGCCGTCAACTCACCACGAATTGGAGCGGCACCATCATCACCGGCATCGTCACCAGCGGTGGCAACCGCATCAACTGGGACAACGGCACCTTCTGGACTCGCTGAGTCCTGCACGACTTTGTAGGGGCGGGGCTTGCTCCGCCCTCGATCCGCCCGGCACGACCTCAAACTCCTGCAACCTGGGTCGGGCACCCACGATTTCAAAATTCTGTCATCCCGACCGAAGCGAGCCGACGCTTTTTCTTCGCGTCACTTCGTGTGAACGCGTCGGCTCGCGCAGTGGAGGGACCCCGGCGAGATCTCAAATTCTTGAGGCGCCCGATGCGAAGGCTTCCCCCCACCACGCCGCCAAAGGCAACGCCTATCGCGTCACGACGCATCGACCTTTAAAGGCGCGCATTCACAAGGGATTGACACACGCCGTCTCGAATTCATAGGATAAAGACTCATCAAATTCTGAGAAAGTACCTGTCAAGAACGTTGTTGCTGTGACAGTGGGGCAAGCGCGAGCGCTGTGCATCTGATTTTCAAAACTAAATTTTTATGATTACAGTGACCGATTTAACGAAGAGGTATGCCCGGCATACCGCTGTTGACCACGTTTCCTTCGAGGTGCAGAAAGGACAAATCGTCGGTTTTCTCGGCCCCAACGGCGCCGGCAAGACCACGACGATGCGCATGTTGACGTGCTTTATGCCGCCAACCGCCGGCACAGCCACCGTCGCCGGCTTCGACGTCCTCGAGCAGCCACACGAAGTGAAGAAGCACATCGGGTATCTTCCCGAAACGCCGCCGCTCTATCCCGAAATGAGCACGTCGGAGTATTTGGAGTTCGTC
>JAFAZL010000206.1 GCA_019239815.1 Acidobacteriota bacterium | reverse complement strand
GACCCGAGATTCCGCCCACCTGCGGGCTGTTGATGTACTCGGTTACCGCGCTCAACATCCCCGCGTGATCTCCGCCGAGCATGCCGCTCATGCCCTTCACTTCATCCAAAAGTCCCATCTTTTTGCCCTCCGACCTGAAAACTTGGGGCGGATTTACTGCTCCGGCCGCCCCGTCCGGCAACGCTGTACGCCCTCAGTTCCGCTTAGCCCTGCTTTGCAATGATCGCCGAAGCGATCTTGTTATAGGTCGCCTGCGGGATGATCTTCTTGCGAACCAAGTCTGTCTTCTTAGCATACGGACGGCCGTCGATGATTTTCTGCGAGTACTTTTCGCCGATACCCGGCAGCGCAGTGAGTTCATCCTTCGTTGCCGAGTTGATGTCGAGCAGCTTGTCTGTCGACTTGGTCTGCGCCTTCATCGCGGCGCCCGAATCGGGCGTCTGCTTGGGGGCATTGGCGTAGGAAATCGACGCCGACATGCCCACCGAGAGCAACAAAGCCAGTAACAGCATGCGAATCGAGTGCTTGTTCATTGACATTCTCCTTTTGAGTTCACGCAATCGGTCCGACCACGTGTCCTGCAATATCTGACTCGGGTTATTCCTTCTCGGCTGCGCGGTAGCCGGCTTTTTGAGCGTCGGCTTCCGACATATATTTACCTTGCTTGGTCTTCCCATACCAGCGCGTTCCCGGCTTGTGATAGATGCCGGAATCGGTGTTCACCCAGACCATGCCGTTGCTGTTGGCAGGAGGAGGCTGCTGTTGAGCGGTCGGGGCGCCCTTTTCCGTCGCAGCGGACTTGCTCGATGACGAGGCGGCTGGCGCGCTCGAAGGTGCTGGCGCTGGGGCCGGTTTGGAGTTGGAGTTCGAGCTAGCGCTGGATGAGCCGGAACTCGCAGGAGGCTGCGTTGCATCGGCTGAGGTATCCGACTTCTTTGTGCGCTTTTTCTTTGTGGTCGTGGCGCTGGAATCGCCCGAGTTGTCAGCGCTGGCCGAGCTTGATGCCGGTGCAGAAGCGTCGGCCGATTTATCGGATTTCTTGGAGCGCTTTTTCTTCGTTGTCGTTGCACCGGAGTCGGCCGCCGAATTGTCAGCCGCCGCCGCGCCCGAAGCGGACGAATCCGCCGCGGTGTCCGACTTCTTCGACTTCTTTTTCTTGGTGGTAGCGCTGGAGTCGGCAGCGGCGCTGGTGTCCGTCGATTGCGAATCGTCGGCCGAGGCCTTCTTCTTCGATTTCTTCTTGGTCGTGGTGGATGAATCGTCGCTGGTCGCGCTCTGCGCGGTTGCATTGGCCGACGTATCGTCCGTGGTCTTCTTCTTTTTCTTCTTCTTTGTAGTTGTGGAGCTGTCCGATTGACTCTGATCCTGACTCGAAGCTTGCTGCGCGGCTCGAACACTGACCGTTCCCAAAACCAGCAGCCCGATCAGCAAAAACGGCAAATACAGCTTGTGACGCTTGCTCATTCCTTCTCTCCCTCCGTGCCGCCTACCCCCCGGACTACGAGACACATCATGGCTTCGAGTGATGACTGGGTTCAATCGAACAGAGGCTTAAAGGCGGATACTTTTCACGAGTGCGCGGAATCATGGCTGGGACCTGCCAACTTGTCAAGCCGAAGAACGACACTCAAAGATTCGGAGGGGCCGGCTCAGTCGGCGGCGTTCGCGGTGCGGGGAGTCACTTCGAAGGATTCGGCCAAACCGCGGCGCATTGGACCTAGTACGGACGCGGGGACGGACCGTTCGGGAGCCAGTGCCAGATTGGCCGCCTTGCGCGGAAATTCGATGCGCTTGTCGAGCTTCATGCCAACTTCGCGGAGGAACTCCGCCGAAAAACCCATGTCCTCAGCGCGGTCGACGCCCCAGAACCACAACTTCTCTTCATGGCGCTGCAGGAAGTCGAGCGACTCTTCGAGCTTCTTCATGGCGCGGTCGAACGAAGACGCCAGGAAAAACACGCCGAGCGACCAGGCGTGTCTGGGATAGTGCACACGAATGCGGACGCAGTACTTGCCGCCCTGGTTTCTTTCGATGCTGCAGCGATAGTCATTGCGGACGTTCGATGTCGAAGTCGTGCGGACTGGCATATGTTCACCGTCAGAAGAGATACCGGAGACTGGAATCGCAGCGAGCTTGGCCTCGAGTTGAGCCGGCTTAGCTGGAACCCAATTTCACCGCAAGAAGGATCCGTCTGTCTTTGACCCGAATTGCAGTCAAACCCACCAAAACGGACACAAATAGCGTATCGAGGCGCAATTTCCTAGGCAAGAGGCTGTGATGTTAAATTTTAAGTCTTTTATAATGAGAAGATTAGCTGTTCAAATCACCGAAATTCCTCAATTTTTCGGTCATGATCCGCAGCTTGCCTTCTTGCCGCAGGCGGTTCTCCAGAGCGGTCCGGAAGGCCTCAAACGCCATCGTGCGCTTCTGTTGGAGGACCTGATCTGTCAGTTCTTTCTTCTGTTTTTCGAAATCGTCGGGGTTCGGTTCTTGTTTCTCGGCGACTTTGTAGACAAACCAGTTCGCGCCAAGCGGAAGTGGAGCGCCAACATCGCCAGTTTTCATCTGGAAGGCCGCGGAAACTTGTTTTCCACTGGCTGCACCCGCGATCGAACCGTTGCGCGCAAACAAATCGCTGACTTTTGGATCGAGACCCAGCGCTTTGGCCGCCGTTTCAAACTTGTCTCCCGCCTTTAGGCGTTTCTCAAGATCATCGGCCTTCGTGCGAGCGAGTTGAGTGCTCTTTTCCTGTTTCAGGTCAGCGATCACCTTCTCGCGGACTTCCTCAAGGGTCCCCTGGTGGGCGGGCAGGATGCCACGAACCGCGAGAACGAGGAAACCGCGGTCGGTGTGAATCGGCAGGCTCAGCTCGTCGGCACGCTGGCCGAAGATCGCATCCTTTACGTCCTTCGAATTGCCGAGTTCGATGATCTGATCGGTCGCCGAAACCGGCCGCGTCTCGCCTACAGTGAGGTGGTATTGCTTGGCAAGGTCGTCGAGCGACATCTTGTTCGACTGGCGAATCTGCGACGAAAGCTTGTCGGCGATGTCGCTTGCAGTCTTGTCGGCCTTCTGGAGCACCATCGGCGAGCGAATCTGGTCTTTCACTTCATCGAAGGTTTTGGTGTGCGCGGTTTCTTTGTCGAGGACTTTGATGATGTGGAAGCCGTACTGCGTCTTCACGAGGTCGGAAATCTCGCCCTTGGGCAGGCTGAACGCGACCTTTTCGAACTCGGGAACGGTCTGACCTTGCGTAATCCAGCCAAGGTCGCCGCCCTTATCCTTTGTTCCCGGATCTTCCGAGTACTTTTTCGCCAGATCCTCGAACTTGCCGCCCTTTTTAGCCTGCTTCAGGACATCTTCTGCCTTGGCCTTGATCTCCTCAATCTCGGCGGGAGTCTTGCCGACTGTCATCAAGAGGATGTGATCCACGTGAACGCGGTTCGGCACCTGGTACTGCTGAATGTCGGCCTGATACTGCGCTTTTAACTCATCGTCGGAAACCGTCGTGTTCTGGCGAATCTGGTTT
>JAFAZL010000169.1 GCA_019239815.1 Acidobacteriota bacterium | reverse complement strand
CGGTCCAGTTCGACCAGAAGCCGACACTGGTTTAGGGCGAGGTTGTAACCCTCTTCAACGTCGGGATACCTCAGTTTGTAGGATTTTTCCAGTAGCCGGAGAAAGCTTCCATTGATTGCAATGTTCGTTTGCGTCTGTGCTTTTAGCGTTTGAAACAGTACCGTGACGTTGTGGTTGTGAGGAATTCTGGCGCCGAGGTATACGAACGACGTTTTCAGGTATTTTTCGATCGCGGTGTTTGCGAACGCCGCGCCTTGCAGAAGAAGCCCGCCGCGTAGCAGCCAGCGGGCTGCCCTGTAGTCAGAGCCTGCCCACCAGAGCCACTGCATCATCTGCTTTGCTTCGGCGCCCGTTCGCCGAGTAACGTTCGACATGCGTCGCACTATAACAAAAGCGAAATGGCGTTCAGGGAAGCTTGAGGATCATACCCATCGAAAAGGGTGAAGTTTGCACAACTTTGCACAACTTTGATGGATGCAAACAAAAAGGAGAGGCGGGCCAGGTCGTCCCGCCTCCCAAGTTCCCCTTTCGGGGAATGTCCGACTGCCCTGACGGAGGGCGGGCAGCCGGTCGTGTGTTGGCCTGCATATGAAACCCCGATCCACCGAAAAAAGTTTCGCGTCTTGTAAAAAAAAGTGAGTAAAATCCGCCTCGCCCGCAAAATTCGCCCGGCGGGCCCAATCTATGGCTCGCCCCTCTCACCTTAGCGCCGATAACATCCTTCGTTTTCTGCAAATTACAACCGACCCCGCCTCCCTCGACGATATCAGCCGCGGCCTCCATCTCAAGCGGTCCGACCGCCACTCCCTGTTGAAAATGCTCGGAAAACTCAAAAAAAGGGGTGCTATCCGCGAATTTCCGGGTGGCCGATACCACCTCTCAGGCTCAAAACGGGAACGCGATGCCGACCTGCCACCTTCGAAACACCACCGAAACCATCCCGGCTCCGCTACCCCCTCCGGCCCTCTCCGCGACGATCCCCGCCGCAATGAACCCGGCCGCAATGATCTCCGGCACAATGAATTGACCGGCCGCCTCGTCCTTCACCACGACGGCTACGGCTTCGTAGTCCCTGATATTCCCACCCCCCAATACGCCGGCGACATCTTTATTCCCCGCGACGCCGTTGAGGACGCTATGCACGGAGACCACGTCCTTGCCAAAATCCTTCGCACCGGCACGGGTCCCGGCCCGCAGCGCGCCGAAGGCCGCATCGTCCGCGTTCTCGATCGCGCCCATCCGAGCGTCGTCGGTCTCTTCCGCTGCGGTCAGCGAGGCAACTATGTCCTGCCCTACGACGCGCGGATGCAACACTCGGTTGAGATCCTTCCCGGCGACGAACTCACTCCGCAGCTCGCCGAAAAACTCGGCGTGCCTCCACCCGTCTCAACCGCCGACCGCCTCTCCAACGACCGCCATGCGAAACATCGCGCAGCTCGCGTCCCACACATAGCGGAACTCGACGGTGCCGTCGTAAACGTTGAAATTTTAAAATTTCCGCGCGGCGGCGCGTCGCCCACTGGGCGCGTCATCGAAATTCTCGGCCGCCCCGGCGATCTCGGCGTCGACATCGAAATCATCATTCGCAAGCATCACCTGCCTCACGTTTTTCCTCCCGACGTCATACACGAAGCCGAATCGCTCGCTCAGCCCGTGACTGAAGTTGAAGTGCAAGGCCGCGAAGATTTTCGCCATCTTCCCATCGTTACCATCGACGGCGAAACCGCGCGCGATTTCGACGATGCCGTTTACGTCGAGCATCGCCCCGACGGCACTTGGCGATTGCAAGTTCACATTGCCGACGTCGCGCACTACGTCCGCAACATGACGCCGCTCGACAACGAAGCGCGCCTTCGCGGCACCAGCGTTTATTTTCCCGATCGCGCCGTTCCGATGCTTCCCGAAGCTCTCTCCAACGGCATGTGCTCGCTCAAGCCGCGCGAAGATCGCCTCGTCATGAGTGCGCTGATGGAGTTCGATTCGCGCGGCGTGATGACTGGATCACGAATGACCTCCGGCATCATCAAGTCCGCCGAGCGCATGACGTACACCAACGTCAACAAAGTACTCGAAGGCGACGCCGAAACCACCGAGCGCTACAAATCGCTCGCGCCGCATTTCCGCAACATGAAGGAACTCGCGCTGCTCTTGAACGCGCGCCGCAACGAACACGGCTCCATCGACTTCGATCTCCCCGAGCGCGTCATCGAACTCGACGATCAAAATCGCATGATCAGCATCGTTCGTGGCGAGCGCAACATCGCTCACCGGCTCATCGAAGAATTCATGCTCGCCGCGAACCGCGCCGTCGATGGCTATCTTTTGAAACGCGGAATCGCCAGCCTGCATCGCGTCCACGAAAAGCCCGACGCGAAAAAAGTTTTGGAGTTTGAAGAATTGGCGCGCGCGTTCGGTTATTCGTTAGGCGTGGAAGGCTTGCATCAGCGCGAAATCGCCGTGCGCCACGGGCGCACGCCCGCTCCCGCAAAAGCAGGCCGTCCCGATTCTTACGGGCACGGCCGCGAACGCGGCATGCGCGTCACGCTACCCGGCTCCGACAATTTACGCATCACGCCACAGCACTATCAAAAACTCGTGCGCAAAGTCGCGGGCAAACCCGAAGAACGCATCATTTCCTACTTGATGCTTCGCTCGTTGAAACAAGCGCGCTACGCCGCCGACCCCCTCGGGCACTTCGCGCTCGGCTTCGAGGAGTACACGCACTTTACTTCACCGATTCGCCGCTATCCCGATCTCATCGTCCACCGCACATTGAAGTGGGCGCTCGCGCACCCTAGCGAAACGGCTCCAACAAATCCGAAGCCCGCGCCGAAATCGGAAGCGGTTTTGTACTCCGACGCGCAGCTTGAAGAAATCGCCGCCGAGTCTTCCGAAGCGGAACGCCGCGCCGCCGGTGCCGAGCGCGAACTCATCGACTGGAAGACGGCGCAATTCATGGAGCAGCATCTCGGCGAGGAATACGAAGGTCTGATCATTTCCGTTCAAAAATTCGGGTTCTTCGTGGAACTCTTCGAGATTTACGTTGAAGGGCTCGTGCCGATCAACGCGATCGAAGAATTTACGGGTGCTCGCGCGATGTACCGAGAAAAGGATCACGCGATCGTTGCAATGTCGAGCGGCAACGAACGCAAAGCAGGGAAGGGCCGCGGGCAGCAGCGCAGCTCAAAGGTCGGCGCGCGTCCCGGCCAGCAAATCTACCAGCACGGCGACCGCGTCAAAGTCCGTGCCGAACGCATCGATCCGATTCGCCGCCGCGTCGAATTCGCCCTCGTCTAACGATTCGTTCTCAGCCGTTGGTGCGCTGGAATTCGCGCATGAAGCTGGTCAGGGCTTGAACGGCTTCGGGGCTGACGGCGTTGTAGAGCGAGATGCGCATGCCGCCGACGGAGCGGTGGCCGGGGGTGCCGACGAGACCGGCGGCTTCAGCTTCCTTTGCGAATTTCTTTTCTTTGGCTTCGTCGCCGCCGGCAACGCGGAAGACTACGTTCATTTTTGAGCGCGACGAATTTTCGACGGGGCACTTGTAGTAGCCGCCGCTGCCGTCGATCGTGTCGTAGAGCGATTTCGCTTTCGCGTTGTTGCGCTTTTCGATTCCGGTGACGCCGCCTTCGCTGGTGATCCAATCCATCATCAAGCTGATGATGTAGATCGCGAAGGTTGGCGGCGTGTGGTAAAGCGACTTTTCCTTGATGTGCGTGCGGTATTGCAGCAGCGTCGGGAGATTTTTGTCGGCGCGCTCGGCGAGATCCTTGCGGACGATGACGACGGTGGCGCCGCTGGGGCCAAGATTTTTCTGTGCGCCGGCGAAGATGACGCCAAATTTTTTCACATCGACAGGGCGCGATGCGATGTCGGACGACATGTCGGCGACGAGTGGAGCATTGCCGACGTTTGGAACGGAGTGCCACTGCGTGCCTTCAATGGTGTTGTTGGTGCAGATGTGGACGTAGGAAGAATCGGCGGAAAGATTGATTTCGTCCTGCGCCGGAACGCGGGTGAATTTCTGCGGCTCGGTAGTGGCCGCGACGTTGTGCAGAATTCCTTTTTTCAATTCGCCGAGCGCTTTCGCGGTCCACGTGCCGGTGTGAATCAGATCGACGGGCTTGTTGGGCAGGCAGAGATTCATGGGCGCCATGGTGAACTGCATGCTGCCGCCGCCCTGGACGAAGATGATGGCGTAGTCGTCGGGTACGGAAAGGTGTTTGCGGAGTCCGGCTTCGGCGGCGTTGTTGATGCTTTCAAATTCGGGTGAGCGATGGCTCATTTCCATTACGGACATACCGGAGCCGCGCCAATCGAGAAGCTCTTCGCGGACGCGCTCGAGGACGGAGAGAGGAAGAGCGCTGGGGCCGGCGTTGAAATTGAAGACGCGCTTGACGGCGCGATCAGGGGCAGTACTGGTGCTCACGATGGGTAGTTCTCCTCTTTAGGTCTCAACGGCGAGCGGGCAGGTCCGCGCCGTGGAAGATTTGTTGGAAGACCAGAATAGCAGAAGAGGAGGGAGCGCCGAACGGCACCGAGGGCGCCGCGAGTTCCAAATTGGGACGCTTTGGGTATACCCCCATGTTTTTCGCAAGAGTGCGCAAGTGGATTGGAATGTGGAGGATGCACATCTTCCAATTTTGGGAGTGCGCAAGTGACGGGAAACGTAGGAGATGCGGACGTGCGTAGACCGGGATTCTTCGATTTTTGGAGAGCAGTTCGAAGTGGATAGGCAGCTTCACAAGGCAGAGTAGCATAATTTTATCTAGTTGTCAATAAGTATCGAGTGGTATTCATTTGAATCATCTGCGCTCGACGTGTTCGAATCAGTTTTTGAGTCTGCTTAAGGATTGGAGTTGGCCCATTGGAGGGCTTGTTGGCGGTCAGCGAAGGCTTTCATTTGGATGGGGGTGAGGTCGCGGAAGAGGTAGACGTCGGCAAGGCGGACTTCCTGCCAGGTGGAGGAGTCTTTGGGACGGACGCGGGCGTATACAAAGACGACGATGCGGTCGCCGGCGGGGAGGAATTGTTCGGGCTCGCTGATGACTTCGGCGACGGAGGCGCGAGACTGAGTCAGGTATTTCTTGGCGCCTTCGCGGCCGTGGTAGGAACCGCCGCCGGGGAATTCGGTCGGTTCGCTCCAGTCGATGTTGGGATCGAGGGATTGAACCGCGTCGTCGATGTCGCCGCGGTTGAAGGCGGCGTAGGCGGCGCGAAGGATAGCGATGCGTTGCTCGGTTTGAGGGGAGTTTTGCATAGTCTGTGAACGGTTGCAGGCGAATAGGGAAGTTGTCGCGAGAAGCAGGGCCAGGATTTGTTTCATCGGATGATCGGTCCGAAAGCGTTCATTTAGTTTGACGCACGAGGAGGAGAAAGGCGAAGAGGGATTCATGGATCGAGTGAGCGAGCGCGGATCGGTCGAAGAGAGGTTTCATCGCACAAAACCGTGCGATGGCCCGGAGATCTCCACCTGCGCGAGCCGGAAAAAAAGGTGTCGGCTCGTTCCGGGTTCAGTGATCAGCGTATCGATGGTTGGATGACGTTGGGAAAAAGCGCCAGCAGGATGCCCTTCGAAACTCAGGGTAAACCGGCGCTACCGAGCCTTCTGGTAGAGATTCGGTTTAGGAACGGAGAGGGAGGGATCCCGTCTCAAGTGTAGCAAGATCGATGATTTTGGAGGCGTGCTGAATGTCGATACCGACGATTTGGCCGGCCGCGTCCACATCGACGACAATGCCATCCTGAATTTCGCGCGAATCCACACTCGGTCGCGTATTGAGGTCGATGTAGAGCGAATCGGTCTCGCGGTCGTATTGAAGTTTCATTTCTTCCTCTACAACTTGAAATTGCTATCTGGAAAGGCGTTGTGAAGCGTTTCTCCGTCTTCCAGAGTGACGACGCGAAGGGCTTTGTTGTTCAGCTCAGGAATGATCGCCCAGAAACGAATTCGGCCGTCTGATTGAATCTCACTTCTGACGGAATGCGAAAGAACATACTCGCACCATTCCAACCGAATATAAGGTCGTTTCCGCAAAACTTGCTCTCGGAAATACCGAGTCGTCTTTATGCGGTGCTAGTTCGATTGTACTCTCGGCGACAGGACAAAAATCATCGAGTGCCGAGAGTGCAATCAATCAGCAGTTAGGTCACGCGAGGTCGAAGAGGAGGACTTCGGCGTTGTCGACTCCGGTGAGTTCGAGAGATTTTTCGGCGGAGATGGCGGCCCCGTCGCCGGTGGCGAGCGGCTTGCCGTTGAGCGTGACGCTACCGCGAGCGACTTGGACGTAGGCGTGGCGCTCGGGCTTCAGGGCGTGCTTCACGCTTTCGCCGGCGCCGAGGACCGTTGCGTACAGTTCGTTGTCCTGGCGGATTTTTACAGAACCCTCACGGCCGTCGGGTGAAGCGACAAGTCGCAGCTTGCCGCGCTTTTCGGCGTCGCTGAACGTCTTCTGGTCGTAGGCCGGTTTGTGTCCGCGCTTATCGGGCATCATCCAGATTTGATACAGGTGCACGGGCTCGGTCTTCGACGCGTTGAACTCGCTATGCGTCACTCCGGT
>JAFAZL010000119.1 GCA_019239815.1 Acidobacteriota bacterium | reverse complement strand
GCCTCCGAGGGACTATTATACGAGATCGCTTGATCGAGCGCAGAAACGCAAAGGGGCGCCCTCAGCGCCCCTTCACGTCACCATCAATCAAGATATGCGATCGAATCAGGCGCTCGCGGCGTTCCCCGTCTGCTTCTCATCCGCACTGGGTCCGTACAATCCCGGCACCGGAACATCGAGCATCCGGAAATACACCGTCAACTGCCCGCGATGATGAATCAGGTGATTCATCACCATCCCACGCAGCACCGCCACACGCGGCATCGTGAAAATATTCTGCCCACCCGCCAGCAAGCTCCAATTCGCCAACATGTCCGCGTCGCTGACCTTCGCAAGCGCCGCGCGAGCCTCGGCTACATCCTTATCAAACTGCGCCAACGCCTGCTTCGCATTGTCCGCCTTCGGCATGTCCGGGCCTTTGCCGTCCTTCGGCGCGATATCCAAGTTCTCGGTGTTGATCGTCATCGTCGCCCAACCCGGCAGCGTCGATAGATGCCACGCATACCAGCCCACCGTTCCCGACTTCTCGTGCGGCTTCCAATTCCACTTCTCATCGGGGACACGCTCGAGCACTTTCCGCGTGCTCTGCATCTCCTGATCGAATTCCGGCAGCATCGACTGGCCAATCGTCATGACAAATTCCTCCAGCTCAAAGATAGGCACTCAGGCGGCGCAAATCTTAGGCGAACAAAAGGCGAATGTCAACGCCATTTTTGCTTGCCACTCCTCCTCTCTACGTCCTTCCTTCCTGTTCCGTTTCCGACCTTTTCGGCCCTTGCGCCGTCGTTCTCCTCTCCTCACAATCCACTCATGCCACACCAATTTTCAACGTCCTACATTCAGGACTCGCTGTCCCTCTTTCGCCAATACAAAAAACTCGCCGAGCGCGCCATGGACCAATGTCCCGACCAATATCTTTTCGTCGCGCTCGACCCTGAATCCAACTCCATCGCCATCATCGTCAAGCACATGGTCGGCAACATGCGTTCGCGCTGGCGTAATTTCATGACCACCGACGGCGAAAAACCCGATCGCAATCGCGACTCCGAATTCGAAGACGCGCCGAAATCACGCGAAGAGTTGATGGCCATGTGGGGCGCCGGCTGGAAATATGTATTCGACGCCCTCGAGCCTCTCGTTGAAAGCGACATCGGCCGCGAGGTGACGATCCGCAACGAACCACACTCCGTCATGCAAGCGATCAATCGCCAGGTCGCCCACTATTCCATGCACATCGGCCAGATCGTCTTCGCCGCCAAACACATGACCGCCGCCAACACCGGCAAGTGGGAGTCGCTGACCATTCCGAGGGGCCAGTCCTCTCAGTTCACCGCCGACGTCGCCGCCGGCAAAAAATCCCAGCGCTAATTGCTGCCGCATACAGCATTCATCCGATTTCGCTCTAACCACGCCTCGCCCCAAACTGCCGCAGAACTCGCAGTGGAAAGAGGGCCCGATGAGCGAACTCCCGGTAATGAGCGAAGTCGTATTCGACGTCACAAAAGAAACCACAGGCGGGTACGACGCCGAATCCACCACCGAAAATCTCTCCGCGCAGGGCGACACTTGGGAAGAGCTCTGCGCCAACGTGAAAAAAGTGGTCGAGCACTACTTCCACGACGGCCCGAAGCCACAATCCATCCGCCTCCACCATGTCCGCGAAGAAGTCCTCTCTCTGATCGAATAGCGTCGCGAAAACCTCCACGAGAGAGCTTTTCACACGGATTCACAGGTAGATTTCGTCTTCGTTTCCTCTTCGCCTCGAAATCCGCTAACCTACAATTGTGAATCCCACGCTTTTCGACATCTCCCCGCTCGAAACCACCGCTCTCAAGCTCAACGACCCGCAGCGCCGCGCCATCACCCACGGCACCGGCCCACTCCTCGTCATCGCAGGCGCTGGCACTGGCAAAACTCGCGTCATCACCGAGCGCATCCGCCATCTCCTCGAATCCGACCCCACCCTCGCCGGTGAAAATATTCTCGCCCTCACCTACACAAAAAAAGCCGCCGGCGAGATGAAATCCCGCATCGTCAAAACCTGCGGCGAACGCGGCCGCGACGTCACCATCGAGACCTTCCACGCCTTCTGCGAAAAAATCCTCAAAGAAAATGGCACGAAATACGCGATCCTCGAAGACGTCGACCACTGGATCCTTCTCCGCCGCAACATGGCGCGCCTCAAACTTGAAAAGTTTCGTCGCCTCGCCGAGCCCGGTCAATTCCTCGGCGACTTTCTCAAGTTTTTCTCCCGCTGCCAGGACGAACTCGTCTCCAGCGACGATTTCCAGGCTTTCGCGGATGAACTCGAAGCCGATCTCGTAGCCGATCGCAAACTCGTCGATGACGACACCTTCGCCGAACGCGTCGAAAATGTCGCCTTGCAAAAAGAAATCGCCCGCGCCTACAAAGTGAGTGAAGAAATCCTCCGCGAAAAAAATTTCTATTCCTTCGGCGCGCTCATCACGCGCACCATCGAGCTCGTCCGCAACGATCAAACACTCCGCGAAAAACTCCAGCTTCGCTACAAACACATCCTCGTCGACGAATTTCAAGACACCAACATCGCCCAACTCGAACTCCTCCATCTTCTCGCCGCTGAGCCGCGCAACATCGTCGCCGTCGGTGACAACGATCAAGCCATCTACCGCTTCCGCGGCGCCTCGTTCGGCAGCTTTAAGCTCTTCCTCGAGCGCTTCGCCGGATGGAAGACCGGCCGCGACTCCTCAAAATTTCGCGTCACCCTCACCGAAAACTACCGCTCGACTCCCAACATCCTCCGCGTCGCCACCCAGGTCATCGCCCAAAACGAAGTCAGCTCCGACTTCCCCAACAAAGTCCTCTCGCCCACGCACCCCGAAGGCGAACGCATCCGCATTGCCGAGCTTTCCAACGAAGACGAAGAAGCCGCTTGGGTCGCCAGCGAACTCGAACGCCTCCACCGCGCCGGAACTCCCTGGCGCGACTTCGCCATCCTTTATCGCCAGCACAACCACCGCGATCGCCTCGTCAAAGAACTCGCCGAGCGCAAAATCCCCTTCGTGATCAGCCGCCTTTCCATCCTCGAGCATCCACTCGTCCGCGACGTCCTCGCCTATCTCCGCCTCATCAACAAGCCCTTCGACGACATCGCCGCCGCCCGCGTCCTCGCCGCTCCCGCCTGGCACCTCGAGCCCGTCGATCTCGTCCGCCTCGCCGAGCGCACGCGCAAAAAGCGCACCTCGATCTACGACGTCCTCCAATCGCCGCAATCCGACTTGCCCTTCGACCCATCGCCCAAAGCGCTCGCAGAGCTCCTCGAATTCATCGCCGCCCAGCGCAAAAATCTAAAACGACGCAGCGCCGCCGAAATCCTCCGCGCCCTCACCGACTGGCTCGAAATCCCCCACCTCGTCAGCCCGCGAGCACAGCGCTACACCCGTCAACTCGCCGAATTCCTCAAAACCTGGGAGCCCAAAAGCGAAACAAAATCGCTCCCCGAATTTCTCGAATACCTCGACTATTTCGAACAATCCGGCCTTGGCACCATCTGCCTCGACGACGAAGCCCCAGGCGACTCCGTCCAGCTCATGACCGTCCACGGCGCCAAGGGCCTCGAATTCCCCCACGTTTTCCTGCTCCGCATCAACTACGCCTCGTTCCCCGCTCGCGAGCGCTCTCCGCTCTTCGAATTTCCCGTTAAGCTCATGAAGGAAGATTTGCCCGCCGGCAACTTCCATATTCAAGAAGAGCGCCGTCTCTTCTACGTCGCACTCACGCGCGCCGAGCGCAAACTCACGATCACCACGCTCACCGAGAAAAAAGGCAAAGTCCCCACCTTCATCGAAGACATCCTTATGGACCCAACCGTCCGCAAGCGCGACGTACTTCAAATCTCACCCAAGGTGAAAGTACGCGATAAATGCGCTGATGACGCCGCCGGCAAAAACGCGAAGCTTCTCTT
>JAFAZL010000103.1 GCA_019239815.1 Acidobacteriota bacterium | reverse complement strand
CACCGTGTTTCGCGACGATTTCTTTCGCGGCGGCCTGAAGGTTTCGGGCACGGCTGTAGTAGCCAAGTCCCGCCCAAAGGCGAAGCACTTCGGTTTCGGGCGCTTCGGCGAGTGCGGCGATGGTTGGGAAATGCTCAAGGAATCGCTCGTAGAAGGGAATCACCGCCGCTACGCGAGTCTGTTGGAGCATGATTTCTGAAAGCCAGATGCGATACGGGTCTTTGTTGCGGCGCCACTGCAGGTCGCGCTGGTATTTGTGGAACCATTCAAGGAGCCGCTCGCGAAGCGCATCGATTTTTTTGGCGTCGAGGTCGGCGAGGATTGCAGCAGTCTGAGTTTCGCTTTTCGACAGTGATGCCGAATCGCATTTGTGTGCAGCGGTTCGTGCAGATTTGCGTTGAGTCGCTCGAGACATGCAGAGCGATATCTTCGCACAGTCGCGAAGATGGGCTTACTTGCCCGAGATTTCGGGCTGCAAATCGTCGAGGAAGACTACGTACGACGAGTGCCAGAGTGCGGCGGGAATCGTGCCGCGCGGTTGGCTGGTGACGATGACTTTAAAAAGCCCGGGCGAGGCGGCCAGGTTGCTGAGCAGCGCGTGATCTGGGTCGGCTGGCAGCGGAGCAGCGAGCGCGAGGTGTTTCAGAATCGTGAAGATGTTTTCTTCTGCTGCTGTGAGATTCGTTTCCAATGCGGCACTGCGAAATTGAAGCTGCGCGTTGCGCTCGTAGAAATGCCAGGCGATGCTGGCGCACAGAGTTACTGCACGCTCGAAGCGTTCGAGCGCGACTGGCGCCGTGACCGATTTCGCATCGAGGATCGCGTCGGAGACGTGCGGGTCGAGCACGAGCAACACGCGCGTGTCGTCTTCGCGCGTGAATTCACGGACCATCAGCGCGCCTAAGCGAGCGGACGCCTTCCAATGCACGTGGCGCACGCTGTCGTTCGGCACGTAGTCGCGCAGGGCGTAGAGATCGTGGCCGCCGCCCTTATTGTGGCTTTCGAGCGCTCCCTGCAATGCCGGCAGAATCTCGAAGAAATCGCGTGAAGGTTCGACGGATGGGTAGACGAGCGCTTCGGCGCCAAGTTGGACTCGACGCGCCTTTTGCAGAAAGCCGAAAGGGAAGCGCGTGACGATGCGGAACATGTCCTGGCGATAGGCTCCGCGACGCGGGAATGTGATCGGGACGTTTTGCTGCACTTTGTCGCGTTTCGGAAGATACGGAAAATAAACTGGAGTTTCGAGCAGCGGTGCACTGAGCGCCTTTTTGTCTCTCGCGCCTTCGACGCGCAATGAAAATGAGGGCAACGTCAGCTTTTCGTTTTGAAGTTCGACGCGGGCACGTACCGCTTGGCCGGCAAAAATATGCTCGGGCAGTTCGAGGCGAAGATCGACGCCGCTCAGCGTGATCGAGGAAAGAATTCCGGACATCAGGATGATGGCGATTAGGCTCGCGAGAATCAGGAAAAGCAGATTGTTACCAGTGTTGAGCGCGGCGAGCGCGACGATGATAATGCCGCCGATATAGATCCAGCCTTCGCGGGTGATACGGTACTCCATCTTGTAGCCGATCCAGCGAAGCGGGGTACGCTTGGCGAGAACGGGCACGAGCGTGACCGCGACCCACGCGGCGACGAGCAGCGCGAGTAACGCCGCTGCGACCGACAAACCGAGATGGCCCACCTCGGCGGCAGCGCCGGAATACAGCGCGAGCAACAGAGCGATGCCGAGCGCTGCGATCGAGATGAAGAACGCGCGGACGCCGGGCCGGTCGGCGCGCGCCCAAAGCTGCGAGATGGAAGAAGTCATTTGCACGATGGTTCCGAAAAAGCGGGCGACGTCTGCGTTTTACAGGGGAACGCGAACGGACTCGACGATGTCGCGTAAAACCGCTTCGGTCGTCTCGGATTTCTTTTGCAGCGAAGCGTGGCGCGAGCTGGCGGCTACGCGGTGCGAAAAGACCGCAACAGCCAGCGATTTAAAGTCGTCGGGGATACAGTAGTCGCGGCCGTCGAGAAACGCGCGAGCCTGGGCTGCGCGTTGCAGCATCAAGGTGCCGCGCGGAGAGACGCCGAGCGAAAGCTGTTCGCTGTGGCGCGTTCGATGGACGATTTCGAGCGCGTAGTCGTGGAGGCTCGAGTCGACGCGAATCTGTGCAACCTGATGCTGCATGGCGAGAACGTCGTGCACGTCCGCGACAGGCTCCAGCGATTGCACAGGGTCTTCGCCGGTGCGCTTGCGCAGAATTTCTTTTTCAGTTTCGTGGGACGGATAGCCCATGCGAATGCGCATCAGGAAGCGGTCGAGCTGCGATTCGGGTAGTGGATAGGTGCCGTGATGCTCGATTGGGTTTTGCGTGGCGATCACGAGAAAGGGCTGCGGCAACGGTAGCGTTTTGCCATCGACGGTTACCTGCGCTTCGTTCATCGCTTCGAGCAGCGCGGATTGCGTGCGCGGCGTGGTGCGGTTGATTTCGTCGGCAAGAACGACGTTGGCGAAAATCGGTCCGGGGCGATATTCAAACTCGCGCGTTTCGGCGGCATAGACGCTGACGCCGAGCACGTCGCTCGGTAGCAGGTCGGAAGTGAACTGGATGCGGGCGAAGCTGCAATGAAAGGATTTCGCAAGCGCCTGGGCGAGCGTCGTTTTGCCGACGCCGGGGACGTCTTCGATAAGCAGGTGGCCGCGCGCGAGGAGCGTGATCAGAGCGAGCTGGATCGCTTCTTCCTTGCCGTAAATCGCTTTCGCGATCGAGCGCTGGAGCTGCGTGACGATTTGAGAGGTGACCGCTGTCATGGTTGAAAACCCGGGCCCTTCCTGCTACAACTTATTGACGCCTCGGCTGATACGCGAGTTCCCCAAAAACGCGCGTGGCCGTGAAGATTGGGCGACTAGCTCAGTTGGTTAGAGCGCTCCCCTCACACGGGAGAGGTCAAAGGTTCAAGTCCTTTGTCGCCCACCATCCCCAACCAAGTCTCCCAGAAGTTCGCTATATGCTTGAAATAGTTGTGGGTTAGCCTTGTTCAAAAAACCATTATTCTTTTCCCAGTGAAGCCCGTTGGGAAACAACGCGAACTGCAATTCGACGCGCTGATTCAGGTCGCTCTTCTGCCACGTCTCGCACAGGTTCTTTAGCTGATATTCCTTTATTTTTGCGAGTTCTCGCACTCCTGCCCGTTCGTCATCTAGACGCTTTATCGCGTGTTCAATTTGTTCAATTTCGTCTGCGATGGCTTTCTTCATTGTTGCGAAGTCTTGGTCGTTGATTTGACCTTTGATGCGGGATTCGATGGCCCGTTTGTTCATCTTCACCTGTTCGCTGAGGCGTGAAGTCAGTTGACGCTGTTCCTCTTCGGCCTGAGCTTTCCGTTGTTGCCACGCTGCTTCGACAAGCTCAGGCAGCCGCTGAAGGTAGTCTTCGCGTGGCTGCGTCATGAGCAGGAGCGTAAGCCAACCGTGTTCTAGATACTCTTTCCTGACGCTGACGGCCCGGCAGCCCTTCTGACCGCAGAAGTAGAAGCCATAGGGCTTCCCAGCCCCATTCTTGACCCATCCAGCGGTCAAAGGCTTACCACAGTGAGCGCAGAGTACGAACCGGCGCAGCGGCCAGTCTTCGTGATGCTTGACGTGCTTCTGACGCTTTCCACGACTCTTCAGAGCTTCCTGAGCGCGTTCAAATAGTTCTTCGCTGACAAGCGGTTCAAAGCTGGCACGCGCAACGATGTCTTTCTGTTTCACCCATCCAGCGTACGCACGGTTGCGAAGCATCTGGCAGAACGTGCCTTTGGTCAGCTTTCTGCCGGTGCGACTGCTGACCAGCCCCATCGCCGTGACGATTCGCAGCACTTCAATCATGTTGTGACCGTCAGCGACCAACGCGAAGGCTTTACGCACCAACTCAGCGCGTTCAGGGTCTGGCACAAGATTCTTGACTCCGTTGTGCGTACCGTTCAGGTATCCCAGCGGAGCAAGGTGAAGATGTCGGCCTGACTGCGCACCGGAACGCATCCGATAGGTCACACGCTCCGAAAGAGAAGCGCTGTGAAATTGATTCACCAAGCCCAACATTCCGGTCGCAAGCTGACCGGCTGCGCTGTTATCACTCGCATGGGGTTCGTCAACGCTCACGTAGGTGATGCCACCTTTGCGGAACGCGGCCAGAAGGGAAGCTTGGTCTTCGATTCTCCGTGCAAGGCGTGACAGGTCAGCCGTGACCACGTGCGTGATTCGCTTCTTGTTGAGCTTCAGGTAGTTCACCATGGCCTGAAGCTGTGGCCGTTCGCTGGCAGCCTGCTTGTACGCTGACTCACCTTCGTCGGTGAAGACCTTGACCAGTTCCAGCCCGGCGCGTTCACATGCCTCTGCGCACTTCTTCGTCTGCGTGGCAATGTTGGTTGCGGAACGTTTCAGTTGCTCTTCGGTTGAAATACGAACGTAGGCGACGGCGAAACCCTTGTTGGCGCTCATCGGGTCGCCTTCTTCTTCCGTGGCCTGCCGCCAAGCTTGCCGTTCTCGCGTACAGCAGCAGCCTTCGCCGGGCTGGTGACTCTGCCACCCTTAGTGCCAATCTTGGACAGCCATTCGCTAACAGTCTTTGGAAGTCTTGCCATCATCGCAGCGTGCCCTAAGTGGCTTAGGTTTCGCAACGGTACGAAAGTACAGTACGCGCCTAACGCTTCTTCTTGCTGCGTTTCTTTTTCTGTGATTTTTTCCAAGCCTTGAACTCTTTGAGTACCAGTTTTTCGGCTTGTTCCCAGTTATCTGCTCGCAGGCCGGGCAAGTGGCGGTTAGTAGAGTTTGTGAAAATGATTGTTTTCAGCCGATTCTGTTTGAATAGCTCAATGTTCGTGGGCGAATCTTCGATGTAGAGATGTGCCCCTACATCATCCTTCTTCTCAACGAAACAAAGGTCCGAATAGCGTATATCGTGATTATCCAACCACGCCACGGTCTGCTGAACAGCCTGTTGGTGGAAATCACTGATGAAGAGACGGTGCGTAACGATTCGAATGCGTACTTTTTTGGCTGACAGCCGACGGATGGCTACGGCTGCTCCTTTCATCGGCTCAATCGTCTCGAACAATCGTCGCTGTGTGACTGCAAACT
>JAFAZL010000814.1 GCA_019239815.1 Acidobacteriota bacterium | reverse complement strand
ATCCGTACCTCGCGCGACGACAAGGGAAGGAAGCACCGACGTGTTTGCATCCTTTGTTAGAGCCGGTGCTGGAGCGGACGCTTGGCGTGCCGCTGTTTCAGCAGCAGCTTTTGCGGATGGCGATGATCGCCGCGGGATTCAGCGGTGGAGAAGCGGAAGAATTGCGGCGCGCGTTCGGCTTCAAGCGCTCGGAAAAATTGATGCGCGACGTCGAAGTGAAGCTTCGCCGTGGGATGGAGCGCAACGGCATCACCGGCACGACGCAGGACACGATCGTGAATTCGATTACGTCGTTTGCGCTGTATGGATTTCCTGAGTCGCATGCAGCGAGCTTTGCGCTGATCGCGTACGCCAGCGCATTTTTGAAATGCCACTATCTCGCCGCGTTTACGGCGGCGATGCTCAACAATCAGCCAATGGGATTCTACAGTCCAGCAACGCTTGTAAAAGACGCGCAGCGGCATGGGTTGCGTGTGCGGCCGATCGATGTGACGAAGTCGGATTGGATTTGCACCATCGAAAAAGTTGGTGAAGAGCATGTCATGCGCGTCGGGCTGCGTTATGTGAAAGGCTTGCGCGAAGAGATTGGGCGCGAGATTGTGCGGCAACGCGAGATCGAGATGTTTCGTTCGATCGATGACTTGAAACTCCGCGTGCCGAAATTGGGGAAAGGCGATTTGGCAGCGTTGGCGGAGATCGGTGCGCTTAATTTTGTTGGCGGCAAGAGAGATTTTCACCGGCGCGATGCGCTGTGGCAGATCGAACGTGTTGCGCGGCGGCCGGGGCCATTGCTGGAAGCAGTTGAGCCGGATGATGCGCTGTCGCAGCGATCACCTCTGCAGCCGATGACCTCGGAAGATCGGTTGGTTGCGGATTTCCATAACACGGGGATGACGGTGGGGCCGCATCCGCTGCGCTACCATCGTGAAGAATTGCGCAAACAAGGAGTCGTCACCGCGATCGAACTACATCGCATGCGCGATGGGACGCCGGTGCGAGTTGCCGGCTCGGTGATCGCGCGGCAGCGGCCAGGGACCGCGAAGGGCTTTGTGTTCATCAGCCTCGAAGATGAAACGGGAATATCGAACGCGATTTTGACGCCGCAAATCTTTCGCGAGCATCACGTTGTGGTCGTGCATCAGCAGTTTTTATTGCTGGAAGGCGTTTTACAAAATCAAGAGAACGTCATTTCGGTGAAGGTGCAACGGCTCCATCCACTTTTCCTTACGAAGGCGGAAACGGTTTCGCACGATTTTCATTGATCGAGCGCGAACGAGCTTTGATGCAGGGCGTCTTCACGTGGAGACGCTGCTTAGTGGCCTGTGAACACTTTATGTAGCAGCTCGCTGGCTCCGTTCCAGAAAATCTGGACACCGATGCAGACAAGCAGGAAAGAAGACAGCCGCATGATGACACTCATCGCGGTGGGTCCGAGCAAATTTGCGATGCGGTCAGAAAACCCATAGCAGATGTAGATGCTGACGGCGAGCAAGGCGGAACCGATGATCAGGACGATCACGTCCAGATAGATTGGGGTATTGTGCCGGGCGGCGTTCGCCCCCAGCGTAATCGCGACGGAAATCGAGCCCGGACCGACCGTCAGCGGTAGCGTAAAGGGATAGAACGCGCTGCGAAAAATATCCCCCGGCTTGACGTCACGGTGAACGTGAGTATCCGGATTATCGTCATCGTCTTTTTGTTGCAGCATGTTCCACGCGGTTACGATCACGACCATGCCGCCGCCGACCTGAACGATCGGCAACGAGATGCCGAAGAATGCGAGGATGTGCGTGCCGATGAGTCCGGATACGACCAGCAAGATGAAGCTATTCAGCGCGACGCGTTGCGAGAGCAGGCGGCGGGAGGCGGGCGAGTATTCGCGTGTCAGCGTGAGAAAGATGGGACTGCCTCCCAGCGGGTTGACGATGGGAAAAAGCGCGCTGAGAAAGAGGATTGTGGTTTCGACCGCTTCGAGCAGCACGCTGCCTCCGGGTTGGGGAGTATAGCCGAATTCTATCGGATGAAGATTGAAGGTTGAGCGGCTGATTCGTGAGGATTTGTCGTTTTAGTGGCGCTCGGCGAGCAGGATCTTTGCGGTCGTGATTGCTTGTCCGACGTGGCGTTGGGTGTGGTCGGCCACATGAACAAGCAATCCTCCTAGAGTGGTTGGCAGGGCTTTCTTGCCCACGGAGCGTGGTTGCTCGAGGTCGGCCTTCGCAAGAGCGCGGACGCGTTCAGAACTTCGTTCGAGTGTTGACGACAATTCAGTGAACAGCGATTCAGATGACGCTGAAGCATCTGATTCGGCGCGCAGGGCGTCGAGCTGTTGCAGGGAGAGCGCGTTTCCTTCGGCGTAGGTCAACAGGCGGTCGATGCTGCGGGCGATGTGCCGAATTTGGAATGCGATGGGGGGTAAGCCATGAGGTTTCGAGTTGAGTTCCGCGTCAGTCAACGAGCCGCACCATTTCTTTAAGTCCTCGCCGGCCAGCTCGAGCGCATGCGAAACGGCGCGTGGGACGGCGCCGATTTCAGTTAGCGTGCCGCGTAGCCAAGGTTCCGCCAGGGTTGGAGGTGAATTCATATTAGAAGGACCCAACACGAACATTCTACGGCACGCATCATGCAGCCGAAAGCAGTGCTCGCGCCTTGCCGAACTAGTCGGCGTGAGCTAGAGTCTCGGTTCTTAGAAAAGGTCGGACATGGCCCCAAAAGCAAAGTCGGCGAAGTCGGCACGGCGCAAAAACAATCGTGGAGAAAGCCTGCGCATCCTGATTTCGGCTGCGCGATTGCAGAAGCGAGTGAAAGAAATCGCGCGAGAAATTCGCAAAGACTTTCCGGACGAGCCGCTGCACCTAGTGGGGGTACTCAAGGGCGCAGTATTTTTTCTTACCGATCTCGGTAAACAAATTCCGGGCGAGGTTTCATTCGATTTCATCGCCGTCTCGAGCTATGGGACGGACACGCATTCTTCAGGCCAGGTTCGCCTGACGCGCGATCTCGACTCCAGCATCGAAGGCAAAACGGTAATCATCGTTGAAGATATTCTCGACACTGGCATGACTCTGCAGTATTTGCTTCGGGTATTCGAGCAGCGCAAACCCAAACGGATTCGGATTGCTGTGTTGCTAGACAAACCGGAACGCCGGATTGCGGCAGTGCATGCCGACTACGTCGGATTTACGATTCCGAATGAATTTGTGGTCGGTTATGGCCTCGACTACGCGGAGCGTTATCGCAATATGCCGGATGTCGGTGTCTTGTCTCTGGGGCCTGCAGCCAAATCGAGCTGAACGGGCGCATTTCGTCGGAAAAGCCCCGGAAAAACGCGATAAATTGCAATTGCCACAGGCTTCTTAACTTAGGTTAATCGCGCGTCTTACCGCTCCTTCTCGCCTGCTATAATGTGTGAGTCGATGAATCCCCAAGTATCACAAACGGGCACGCTGGCTGAAAACGCCGCAACGGAGACCTCCGCCGAGGTTCTGGCGACACTTGCCGAGATCGGTGAAGAGGTTAACGCTTCGCTTGATCTTGATGAGGTCTTGGCGCGGTCAGCGGCGCTGATCAAGCGGCACATCGACTACGAAATTTTCGGCGTTTTGATGTTCGACGGCGACGGCTCGTATTTGAAGCATCGCTTTTCCATCGGCTATCCGCCTGATCTCGCAGCGAATCTCCGCATCCCGCTCGGTCAGGGAATCAGCGGAACTGCGGCGGCGACCGGGCATCCGTTGCGTGTGGGCGATACCGTTCGCGACTCGCGATATATCCACGCGGTGGACGACGTCCGTTCGGAACTAGCGGTGCCGCTGATGCTGCGCGGCAAGTGCATCGGCGTGCTCGACATTCAAAGTCGTCATCCGGAATATTTTACGCGCGAACAGCAAAACATTCTGACACTGCTGGCGAGTCGGCTTGCGGTGGCGATCGAGAACGCGCGTTTGTTTGAGCGCGTGCGAGCGCAGGCAGACACGCTGCTGCTGCTGAACGAGGTCGGGCGAGAGACGAGTTCGATTCTCGACGTCGAAGAATTATTGCGTCGCGCCGCGGAGCAGACCAAGCGCGTGATCGATTATCAGATTTTGAGCATCATGCTGTATGACGAAGAACAAAAAGTTTTTCGTCATCGCGTGGACGTGAAACACGGGCAGCGCGTACAAGGAAAGCTGCGCGCCGCAGCCAGCGAAGGCATCGTCGGCGCGGCGGCAACGTTGCGAGAGCCGGTGTTAGTCCCGGACGTCACCGCTGATCCCCGCTACATCATGGCGAATCCGGAGACGCGCTCGGAGCTGGCGATTCCGATGATGCACAAAGGGCGCGTGATCGGCGTTCTCGACCTCGAGAGTCCTCAGCTCAATTATTTCACCGACGACCATGTGCAGACGCTGTCGATTCTCGCCGCCAATTTTGCGATCTCGCTCGAGAACGCGCGCCTCTACGAACAGGTTGCGCGCGATGAAGCGCGTCTCGACCGCGATCTTCAGGCTGCGAAGCGGATCCAAGGCGCGCTCCTGCGCTCCGTGCCAAACGACGATTACGGCTTGGATATGGCCGCGCGCTATATTTCGGCGCGGGAGCTTGGCGGCGATCTTTATGAGTTCTTGCGCTATGGGCCTCAGCAGTTGGGTGTAGCGCTTGGAGATGTGAGCGGGAAGGGCACCGCGGCGGCGCTGTACGGAGCGGTTGCAATCGGCATCATGCGCAGCCTCGCGCCTCAGAAATTACAGCCGTCGGAAATGCTGCGTCAAATGAACGAGATCGTCGGTGAGCGAAGGATTGAAGGTCGGTTCATGACCGCGTGCTTCGCAACGTGGCAAAAAGGACGGAGCAAATTGCGGGTGGCGAATGCGGGACAGTCGCAACCACTGCTTTACAAAGATGGGCGATGTGGCAAGGTCGAGCTCACGGGATTCCCGCTCGGCATTTTTGAAGAAGTAACTTACGACGAGTGGGGCGTCACGCTTGAGTCCGGCGATATTTTAGTGTTTCATTCGGACGGTATCGCGGAGACCGCAAATAGCGAGGGGCAATTTTTCGGCATGGAGCGCCTGCGCAAAATTATTGAAGAGCACCATGATCTGAACGCGGCGGACATCACCGATCGCGTGTTCCGCGAAGTCGAGTGGTTCTCGCATGGGGCGCCGCTTTCCGACGATCGAACCCTCGTCGTGCTGAAGGTACGATGAGCGGGCACGGCGAAGTGCCGGCGAAGAAGTTGGCGTTTGTCGATCCGGCCACGTTCACTCCACACTTCTCGTGGAAAAAATCGAATAGGGCGGACAGGCACGCGGGAAGCACGGAAGCTGTTTTGTGCGAGGGTGTTCGACTCGTTGATGTTGCGGACAAAATTGGCACGCCGGCATATGTGTACAGTCGGGCGGCCATTGATGATGCGCAGGCGGATCTGCATCGCGGCCTGGGTTCGTTGCCTCACACGCTCTGCTTTGCGGTGAAATCGAACGCCAACCTCGCGATATTGAAACATATTGCGAAGACCGGAAATGGGTTCGACATCGTTTCGGGTGGCGAACTCGAAATGCTACGGACCATCGGGGTACGCGGCGACCGCATTGTTTTTTCCGGCGTCGGTAAAACGCGCGAAGAGATTCGCGAGGCACTTCAGTATCGCGTCGCAGGGAAGGGAAAGAGCAAACGCGATCGCGACCGGCGCGGCATCCTGCTGTTCAACATCGAATCGGAAGCGGAACTCGAAGTTTTGCTCGAAGAAGCGTCGCGAACCATTTCGCGCGGCGGTAGCTTGCCCGGAGTTTCGATTCGCGTGAACCCTGATGTTCAGGCGGGTGGTCATCCGCATATCTCCACCGGGCGACACGAACACAAATTCGGTCTGACGTGGCAAGAAGCGCGTCGCCTTTATCTTGCGCACGCGGATTCGCACTGGATTTGTTGGCAGGGAATCAGCGTTCACATTGGCTCGCAGATTGTTAGTCTCGACCCATTCCGTCAAGCGCTGGAGCGACTGGCGTCGTATTTTTGCGATTTGCGCAGCCACGGGATTTTGTTGAAGTACCTCGATTTTGGCGGCGGCCTCGGCGTGAGATATACGAACGAGAAGCCGCCGGCCCGCGAGGCGTACGCGCGAATGGTCGCGCAGATTCTGGAGCCGCTGCATACACACCTGTTGCTTGAGCCGGGGCGCACCATCATCGGCCCAACGGGTGTTCTACTGATGCGCGTTCTCTATGTCAAAGAGAGTCGCGGAAAAACATTTGTTGTCGTGGATGCGGGTATGAACGATCAGATGCGGCCGGTGTTGTACGGCGCGGTGCATCCGATTACGCGCGTCACGCGAGGCAGGAATCGCGGCGGGCGGCAACGGGTTGATGTTGTGGGGCCCGTTTGCGAGACCGGAGATTGTTTTTTGCGAGATTGGCGGCTTGACTCGGTCGCGCCGGGCGATGTTCTCGCGATGTGGGTTGCTGGAGCCTACGGAATGAGCCAATCCTCGAACTACAACGGACGCTGTCGCGCGGCTGAAGTGTTGGTGGACGGCCAGCGGTACCGAGTCGTACGGAAACGCGAGACGTTGAATGATTTGTTGCGCGGGCAAGTTTTTTAGCGGCGAGACTCTTCGGGTGAGATCAGGCCGATGCGGGCCCCCTCCCCCCTTTTTTTCTAAGGATGTGATTCTGCGGGTTTAGTTTGCGTTTTTGCGTAAGGATGTGATTCAAGGCGGGTTAACTTCCCGGGGGACGCCGGACGGGCTGGCAATTGGCGCTAAATCATAGGCTTACGAAGAACCTTTCGAATCGTGTGGCGCAAGTTGTTTCGAAACGACTGCCGTCAGCTCTCTCCCCACTTCAACTTGCTGTGCAAGATTTCAAAGTAGGATTTTTTCACCGGCTGAATCAGCTTCAATCTTTCATTCGAACGCGCGATATGTACGCGGTCGGATTGATGCATCGGGATACCGGTTTGTCCGTCGAGCGTGAGGAAAACGGATTCCGTTCCCGCGGAGAGATGTACGTCGATGGTGGATGAATCTCGAATCACCACCGGGCGATCGCTGAGCGTGTGCGGGCATATCGGTGTGACGATCCACGACTCGACCGATGGATGCACGATCGGGCCGCCGGCTGAAAGCGAGTAAGCGGTCGAGCCGGTCGGGGTCGCAACGATGAGACCGTCCACGCGATAACGCGCGACGAATTCGTTGTCGATGATGAGTTCGAGGTCGATCATACGCGCGAGAGTGCCCTTGTTGACGACAGCTTCGTTCGCGACCGTCTGGCGGTCGATGACTCGTCCGTCACGAATAAGCTCGACGTCGAGCATGGCGCGTTCGCTGAGCGGCAATCGGCAGGCGAGCGTGTCTTCGAGAGCGGAATACAACTCGTCGGCCTTGAAGCTGGTGAGAAAGCCGAGGCTGCCCATATTGATCGGAAGAAGAGGAATGCCAAGTGGAGCCGCGACCTTTGCAGCGGCCAGAAGAGTGCCGTCACCGCCAAGGACAAGCAGCAATTCTGATTTTTCCGCGACTTCTTCACGCGAAAGTCCCTTCGATGAATCTGGAAGCGCACCGGCGGTTTCGTGGTCGAAATAAACTTCAAGCTTGCGCGTCTTGAGCCATTCGAGTAGCGGCGGAATGACGACGG